>JANZYY010000147.1 GCA_026419705.1 Fischerella sp. | reverse complement strand
CAACTATGCTACTGCTCAAGTAGCAGCAGCAACCTCAAAGCTGTTGGTAGTAAATTATCCATCAGTCAATCAACTAAATCCCAATCGTCAGGCCACCAGAGCTGAAGTGGCTGCCTTTGTTTACCAAGCATTGGTTAATTCTGGAAAAGCTGAGGCCATTCCCTCACCCTATTTGGTGAAAGTACAGTAGGGACTAGGACGTGCTTTCAAATTCTGAGATTCCCCCTACCCTTCTTTCCAAGGGGGGAAAATCTTTTCACAGTCCTCCAACACACACGAACTATTTAACGTAGACGCGCAGCAGTGAGTCAGTGCGGTCTTGGGGGGTGAGGCCCCGAGTTCCCCATGTAGACGCCCCTTGTGGGCGGCTTCTCGTAGAGTAGGGTTTCCTGCGAGGAGAGGGCATAAAGAATTAAGAGGTTGGAGGGATGTAGATTTTTCCCTTTTAGAATGAAACATTTCTGTAGTCTTAAAGGGGGGATAACAATGTACCAGACGTGCTATGCGTCTGGTATGACCACTAGCAACCAACCACTAACCATTAACTACTAACTACATAATTTATTTAACTTCTGTAATTTGCAGAGTATAGGGGAAATACTTATCTTTGTGGTAGGAACCAACCCAAAGCTGATAAGTTCCAGGTAGCCATTCCCCAACAATGCCAGGATTTTTACCGTTAAAATCGTCATTGCACCAAGTACCACCAGGACCGCTGATAATCAGGGTTGTATCCTCAGGACTGTCTACTAGCACTTTCAGATAGTCGAATTTAGTTGTGAGCTGTAGGGTATGGTCTGGTTTTTCATCAACATATCCAGTGCACTGACCTGTGGGAGTTTCAGTTTTATTAACAACTTGACTTCCTGGCAATGAACCGCCACTCATACCACGAACTTGAAGAGGGTCTGGGACAAATTTGAGACCGATACTAACATCTCCAAATATGGGTGGTAGTGTTTCCTCTGCATGTGCTACAGCATTCATTACCGATGCGATCGCCAATATTGCTATCAAGAACGATAATTTTATTCCTCGATCGATCGTTTTACTTGGCATTTTGAGATATTTTCTAAATTATTTTCAGTATTTTCATGACATTTATTTTACACACTGAGTTCCTAAACTGAGGGAAATTGCCCATATACGAACGAGTTAACGATCATTTTCAATGTTCTTTATTTAAATAAAGGCGCATGTTCATGCGCCTCAATTTATATTCTCCATTGGGATAATATTATTCATAGTCAATGATGATTGTTGAGGTTGAATTTTAGCTAAACTGTCATTAGTCATTAGTCCTTTGTAACCACAAATGACTAATAACTAATGACAAAGGACAATCTCCACTAGTAATACGGGAGTTTAAAGCTTTGCAGTTTCATTGTCTTGTGCTACTGCCTTAGCTAAGCGGAGCTTATCTAACCCTATTTCATGGAGTAGCAGCCAAGATTGAATCAAGTCGGGACCATGCATCTCTCCGGTTAAAGCTGCCCGCAGACTACGCATAATCAAGCCTTTTTTGACGTTTTGCTCTCTTACTACTTGTTTGATAATGTCTTGGGCGCTGGCTTCGTTTAACTCCTGCTGATTCTGGAGTGCAGCAATAACACCTTTAATAGCAGTAGCAACACCTTCTTGTTTCAGCTGAGTAGCAGCTTCCTCACTGAATTCCACCGTATCGGTGAAAAAAAGTTTGCTAATAGGAACAGCATCAACAAGCCGAGTCAGACTAGGCTGGATTAAACTCACCAGTCGCTCTAACCAAGAACGTTCTTCTCGTCCTCCTGTTAGTTTATACCCGGCTTCTTCCCAATAAGGAATGATTAAATCTGTGAGTTTATCTACCGACATCGTGTGGATGTACTGGCTATTAATCCAATCTAGTTTTGCCCAATCAAACTTTGCTCCTGCTTTATTTACGCGTTCAAAGCTAAAGTGTTGCGCTGCTTCTTGTAAGGTAAAAATTTCCTGAGTCGGATCTGGAGGCGACCAACCCAATAATGTCATGTAATTGACCAAAGCTTCCGCAGTGAAGCCCATTTGTTTAAAATCCGAGATAGAAGTTACACCATCTCGTTTAGAAAGCTTGCGTCCCTCTTGATTCAAAATTAGGGGTGTGTGGGCAAATTCTGGTACTTTTGCCCCAAAAGCTTCATAGAGCAGAATCTGCTTAGCAGTGTTGGCGATGTGGTCTTCTCCTCGGATCACATGAGTAATTTGCATGTCGATATCATCGACTACAACCGCAAAATTGTACAGGGGTTGACCAATACCATCTGCGGCGGCGCGAGCAATGACCATATCACCGCCCAAATCGCTACCGCGCCAAACCATCTTGCCTCTTACCAGGTCATTCCAGACAATTTCCCGGTCGTCATCAATTTTGAAGCGAATCACAAAGCTACGTCCTTCGGCTTTGTAAGCGGCTTCTTGTTCTGGCGTCAAATTGCGATGACGATTGTCATAACGAGGAGCCTCGCCTCTTACTTTTTGGGCCTCTCGCAGCGCTTCTAGTTCTTCAGCGGTAGTGTAGCATCGATAAGCTAATCCTCGATCGAGAAGGGTTTGTACTGCTCGTTTGTAAATCTCCAAGCGTTGGGTTTGGAAAAAAGGCCCTTCATCCCAGTTTAATCCCAGCCAGCGTAACCCCTCGAGGATATTTTGTGTAAATTCAGGGCGCGATCGCTCTACATCTGTGTCTTCAATTCGCAAAACAAATTTCCCGTGATGGTGACGGGCAAACAACCAGTTGAATACAGCCGTTCTGGCTGTACCGATATGTAAATTCCCAGTTGGACTAGGAGCAATACGTACTTTAACAGTCACAGCAAATTCGCAGATTATTTATGATGGCAAAGCATGACCATTGTAGGGTATTCCAGAAATGGTCTTCATGAGACTAAAGGTTCGGGAATTGCTAATTACTACTAGCATTCCCAATTATAGTTTACGTAACTTAACGGGACCGACGGGGCTCGAACCCGCAACTTCCGCCGTGACAGGGCGGTGCTCTAACCAATTGAACTACGGTCCCTCAACTGGCAACTTTTTAATTATGCCTAACACATTTAAAATTGTCAAGCTTTTTTTTGGAAAAATCAAGAGTCATTGGTCATTAGTCAAGAGTTAGTGGTTACTGGTTAGTGGTTATTCTCTCACTTCCCCACAACTCCCAACCCCAGACAGGATCGCTCACCGTCTCCACTCTCTCCTTGCCCACTGCCGCAGGCTGAACTAGTGTTAGATTGTACTACGCAATAATTGTAGTTTTTTATACTCTTTATTGGAAAAATTTTTGCCGAACTGGATGTGAGGCGAGGAAGGAAAGCTCTGACCATGTTTCACCGAGGTTTTCAGTATTTGTTGCTCGTGTGGAACAAGATGACTACCCAAGAGATTAGCGCACAAATGCGGTGCTTCTAGAGTCAAGAAAATCAGAGGATAGCGCTCATTTTCAGCCAATGCATCCACTAGTTGATGATTTGATCGAATAGTACAAGATTTCACTCTCATAAAAGAGAGCTCATTTTACTGTTTTTTATTAATAACAATTGCTCAAAAAAATGATTTATTATTTTTATTTAACGCTGCGATAATAAATTTAATAAGTTACCAAAAAATTTATACAACCAAAACTTGGTACTGGATTTTTTTTGTTTTTGTTTTATAAGTAGCTTTTGTAGAATTTCGGGTTTCATTTTTTCATACTCTCTTTTCAACATGGTCTTGCTTTCGTTAGAAGAAATAGCAATCTCTACTTTTTGACTTAGCTCTAAATAATCTGCTAATTGCTGGCGCTGATGAGCAGTGAAAGTTAAAGTTATAACGTTAGCACAGTTATTGGGTTCTTCGAGAGCAAAGAATAGTAAATGATAGTAGCCAGTATCTGCTAATGCTTTTACTATTTTTTGACCTTTATTATCTTTTAAATCTAAAAAACAAGATAACCATCTTGTCAGTCTAATGTGAGTGTCAGTCAAGACTGTTATCCACAATATCATCGGATAGAGATTATTTTGACAAATAAACTCTGTATAATTATTTTTTTTATCTAAAAATTTTGCAATTTCTTTTTTGGGTAACATAGCCCAAAAAGTTGGTATATTGCCTTGTTGTGTGTGGATTAGATGCGAAAAACAAATAGGAGCTATCGGTTGATTTTTAGGCCAAGTCTTCTGCAAGCAAAGTTTTTCAGATAATGACGTTACGGGTACTAACTGTACAGGGTTTTGAGCTTGGCAATTAATATTAATCTCTGTAGTATCACTATCATGTTGATATTGATGCTGCAAATTCTCTAAAACTGCTAATATTTGGTTAATATTTTGAGGGCGATCGCTTACTTCTTTAGCCAAACAACTCATGATTAATTTTTGTAGCTCCTGGGGAATTTTAATCTGAGGTGCTATTTTCTCAAATGGAAGCGGTGTTTCAAAGCGATGAACTTGATACCAGTCACCAAAGGAAGTACTTTTAGTTTGAAATGGATGCTTGCCTGTCAGCATTTCAAACATCAGCACTCCCAGACTGTAAATATCAGAACGCACATCTAATAGTTTGCGTCCTTCCATATGTTCGGGAGAACAATAAGGTAGACTACCTATAAAAGACTCTGTCAAGGTCATTCCGGAACGCTCTGTTAAAAACTTAGCAATTCCGAAATCGAGGATTTTGACAATCTTGCCCTTTTTGTTGTCTTCGTTAAGAAATATATTTTCTGGTTTAATATCTCGGTGAACAACTGGATAAATCTCTCCTTTGATGCTGACACCTTGGTGGGCACAATGCAAACCCAAACAAATTTGATGACAAAATTCCAAAAAATTTGATATCTTTAAAGACTCCATCTTGAGGGTTTGTTTGAGGTTCTTCCCTTGCAGATACTCCATTACATAAAATGGTACTTTATTTTCGGTAACTCCATAACTCAATACTCGGACAATATGTGTACTTTTCCGGCCCAATTGAGCGCCAATAAAAATTTCTCTGGCAAAGCGTTGAGACATTTGCCGATCTACGAGATTAATTGACAAAATCTTGACCGCAACTGGCATACCACCTTTAGCAGCATCTTCTGCTAGGTAAACTCTACCCATGCCTCCTTGACCAATCAAATCTCTGATTAAATAACGATTGTTCAAAAATTTGCCTATGTAAACATCTAAATCTGTTTTGTGGGTTAATGTATTGTTGGTTGGATTTTGCAACATAAAATAGCTGACTCTCCGAATAATTAAATATAATTAGGTATAATAATTTGATAATTAATTTTAACGGCAATAATGCTCCAGAAATTTTGAGACTTAATCAGTTCAAATCAACCTAAATACAAATAATCGTGAAGATTAAGTCAATTCATATTGAAGAATTTTGTAAAAGCTTGTAAAAATGGTTTAACATATTAATAAAGTGATTGATATGAGAAATTACACTGAAACCAAACAAAAAATTCACTGAATTGTTCGTTCAAGTCAGTGAATGTACTGGTTAGTTATTTGTTAGTGGTTAGTAGTTAGTGGTTAGTGGTTGGTGGTTATTCTCCCCATCTGGTCGCCTTCTTGGTGCTGTCAATTAGGATTTCTGAGACGACGTAACAATCTGAGTAGAGGTGATTCTATTTTGAGTTCAAAGGCTAGGAACTGGGTGCGTTGTAGGGAATTGAAATTATTGTCACTAACGAGTATTAGTGAGCGTTGTCCATTTGGTAATCGAGAACCAAGGGTTAAGCCTTCGATATTATCTAAAAATACATCTAGATTCATCAAATCTAACAGCAGTTTTTTCCGAACTGGTTTGATTTGCTGAGAGTTAACAGCTAAAAGACTGTCAATATTATGAATATCAGAGGCTCCCTCTAATGAAACCTGAAACAGCGCGATATGAAATCCCAAGCCAGTAAAAGTCCGCTCTAAACTGAGAAAGTGTCCTTGATTATCCAGAGCCAATAAATCAGGTAAACCGCTAGCGAATTTGCCAGCAAACTTCAAAAATGAATTTATTGGTTCAGTGAGATAAAGAAATTCTTTTTCTGGTTGATTGGTGAGCAGATTATATTGCAAAATCCGACAAGGACTGCTACTATTTGCTTTGGCCTCTGAACCATCTTGAATCAGAGCATTTTCTGTGGCTGTAAACAATTTATTTTGATCGGGTGTGATAGTGAGACTTTCAAAGGCTAAATTGCTACGGATTCCTTGCTTACCGCTTTTATCTGGCAAATATTTATTAGGTATGGGCAGTGTTTTTAGTTCTTTGCCGGAGGCTAGAGAGAATTCTTTAATAAAGGGATCGATCGATAGATCGGTATCACCTTCAGAAGAAATAAATACAGTTCCCTTGTTAGTCAAAGCAATACCTTCTGGGTCAATTTTACCAGCTGGAAAGGTTTGACCCGCTTGATTTATAAGCGGAGTGACAGCAACAGGAGTGACACCACCATCTTTGAGTGAACCTTTACTCAAGTCAATTTTGAAAGTGTAAAAGCGAGCAGCAGCTTTGTTGCTGCGATCGTCAGATATGACATAGTAAAGGTCATTCTTTGCATCGTAGGTAATTCCAGATAATCCTCCGATTTGGGTTTTTTGGAAGGAAAGACCTTTAGGTAGAGTGGCGGAACCGATAAAGTTTATGCCTGTAATTTCAACAGCTGATGAACTTAAGTTGGAGAGCAAGAGGCTGATGATCAGAATTGGCAGAAAAAATAAAATGATGCGTGGAAATTGACGGATTTTTGGGATGAGGTGCATCTTTAAGAGTTGCTAAACTATAAAAGTCAACAACACGATATCACGCTCAAGTTAAAAGTATTTGCGATCTATCCAGCCTGAAAAAAGCTGACAAGCCAGTCTTTAACGCTACGGGTAGCACGACAGTCATCTTCGTTATAACGTTGGATAATTTCTAGTAAGCTGCGATCGCCTGTTTTTAACCACTGGTCATACCAGTAAATACACTTAGCACCACTCGCTTCCGGATCGCGCCACTCAAACCCCAACCAACGAGCGATCGCTTTTAAAGCATAGCTTTCTACTGGCAAAGCCACGCTTTGGGTTAATTTTTCATAAACATCCACAAATCGACTCAGAATCGGTTGTACGCAGGCGTGGGGTGTACGGTAAAGCTTTGCGAGCCGTTTGACCGTATCAAATTCATATACGCAAAAATGATAAATAGGTGCATCGGGATATTTTCCCATCAAATCCAAAAATTGCTGCCAAATTAATTTTTCCTCTTCTGGATTTTCAGCTAGCAAAGAATAAAATTGTTCTGTATTAGTTTGTCTGTCAACAACCAAAACTCCTAACAAGTAATCCAAATTCAAGTCTGGTTGTGCTTCAATATCAAAATAAAGCTCTATGGGAGCTGTAGATGTAATATCTAAATTTGAAGCAGTGACATTTAGCTGATTCATCTGCTTTGGAAAAATTGGCAGTGAATTCTGCATTTCTGTCCTTAATGCCAGAGTTTGTGAGTGGTAGGAAGTCAGACGCAGGTAAGGTAAGATCAGGGGGCGATTTTCCAGTATAGATTGAGCTTGCAATACGAGTTTATGAGCTACTTCCCTGTCAAAACCAGGAAGATTTTCCAAGACAGTTGGATTTGTTTGAGCAAGAGATTCTAATGTTGTAATATCTAGAGTTTGTAGTTGGGTGTAGCGGGCTGGTGTGATTCCTGGTATTAAAGAAAGGTGTTTTTGCGATCTCGCTTTCGCATAACAATTGCTATACCAATGGCAAAGACTACAGCGTTGACGGCTGATAAAAAGCTCTGGTGCTTCCTCTGTTTCCAGAGATTGAATCAACTCTTGCAGAATACCTTGCATCTGTGGTATCCATTTCACTAGATCCACAGGATAATTTGCCTGTTTGCCACGCAAGTTTAGCCAAGCTGATTGCGGTTCCACTTGTTGCACTGTTGCCAAGACTTGGGCGTGAAATGCGGCAACAACTTGATACTCTTGCTTAGGACGTTTCCCTAGTTCAATGCTAACCGGAACGTACATCCAATCTCCAAAGCAAGATTGTCCTGGCTTTTTGACAAGTAAATCGGGACGACTCAGCAAGGTGTATTTCTGAGAGGATAAGGCAGTGAGTGTATTTGATAAATTCTCCGCCTCTTCAAAAACTGTGTCTGTTGACTCACATAATCGCCATTGAATCTCAGAAGATTGAGCCAGCAACACACCTTGATAAATACACTCTACACCCTGCTGCATTAACTCTATAGTTACAGCCTTTCCTCTTTGCCAGTCTCCTTGAGGATAGTTGGGACGACAAAAATTCCACTGTGTCAAAACAGTTTTTTGATGAGCGATTTTGTCTCGTTGCAGCTTTAGTAGCAGGTCATTAGCAGTATCAGCTTGGTTGAAGTCACTATGGATATCTAAATAAGGTCGGCGCTTGCAGCGTTGGTATTGCAGCAGTAGCTCAGCATTAATTAACATTCCTTTAAGCTAACAAGAATTCACACTCTATGGGAGTAACTCACTGTAAGTAAAAGTACACTCTTTTCGGGAGTAGTGGGAGATGGGGAGTGGGAGAATAACTAATGACCAACGACCAATGACAAATGATTATTGACTATGACCAGTATCTCTGTAGCAAAAAACAGATTGCACCTCCACCGACAGCAATTCCCAGCTTTGGCGAATAAAACTTATTTCAACTACGGTGGTCAAGGCCCTATGCCTCAAGTAGCCATGGATGCTATTACGCAAGCCCAAGCATATATCCAAGAAATCGGTCCTTTTGGAACAGAGGCCAATGCTTGGATCTTACAAGAGGCGAAAGCTATGAGAGCAGCAATTGCGTCTGAATTGCATGTACCTCCGGAAACAATCACCCTCACCGAGAATGTTACCGTTGGTTGCAATATTGCGATGTGGGGTATCGATTGGCATGCGGATGACCACCTGTTATTATCTGACTGCGAGCATCCAGGTATTGTGGCTATAGCTCGGGAAATCGGACGCAGATTTGCTGTAGAAGTAAACACCTGTCCCCTGATGGCAACTTTGAACGAGGGCGATCCTGTAGCAGTAATTGCCCAGCACTTGCATCCTCATACCCGCTTGGTGGTATTAAGTCATATCCTTTGGAACACCGGTCAAGTTTTACCTCTTGACAAAATTGTAGAAGTATGTAGAAACAATCAGACCAGACTTTTGGTAGATGCTGCTCAGTCTGTTGGTTCATTGCCATTGAATTTAACTGAATTGGGAGCAGATTTTTATGCTTTTACTGGTCACAAGTGGTTGTGTGGTCCTGCAGGAATAGGAGGTTTATATGTACGCCCTGAAGCTAGAGAAAGCTTACAACCCACATTTATCGGATGGCGCAGCGCGATCGCCAACAGTCAAGGTCAGCCTGGGGATTGGTATCCAGACGGACAACGCTATGAAGTAGCTACTTCCAATTATCCTCTGTACGCTGGTCTGAGAGAAGCGATCGCCGTTCATCAGCAATGGGGAACAGCACAAAAGCGTTACCAGCAAATTTGCCACAACAGCGAGTACCTTTGGCGACGCTTAGCTAGTATACCCAACGTTCACCTCTTGCGGCGGACTTCACCTCCAGAAAGTGGTTTAGTCTCATTTCAGCTCGCTCAAAATAACCCCCAAGCCCACCTACAATTAGTAAATTTCTTACAGTCAAAAAGATTATTCACTCGCACAATTGCCCATCCCAGTTGTGTACGTGCTTGCGTCCACTATTTTACACTTGAGTCTGAAATTGACCAGTTAGTTGAGGGAATTCAAGAATGGTTGGTGGTTAGTGGTTAGTTGTTGGTAGTTGGTTATTAGTAAGTAGAGACGCGATTAATCCCGTCTGTACGTTAGTGGCTAGTAGTTTAGTATTTATTCGACTATTCCCACTCTCCCACTCCTCCCCAGTACCCAGTCCCCAGTCCCAGTCCCTACTTTCCATATGGAACGTCCAATTTTATACATAGCAATCACTAATCATGGTTTTGGTCATGCAACCCGTACTGCAGCCGTTGCAGCGACCATTCAAAAGTTATGTCCAGAAGTCCTGCTAATTATGGTGTCCACTGCTCCAAGGTGGTTGCTAGAGTCTTATATTGAAGGCGATTTTATCCATCGTCCGCGTGGATTTGATGTGGGTGTAGTACAAAAAGATAGCTTGACAATGGATAAAGCGGCGACTTTGGAAAAGTTGCTGGAAATTAAGAAAAAGCAACACTCCATCATCGCCTCGGAAGTTAATTTTATTCGTCAAAATCGCGTTCATCTGATTTTGGCAGATATTCCTTTCCTCGCCGCCGAAATAGGCAAGGCTGCTGGTATCCCATGCTGGATGATCAGTAATTTTGGCTTTGATTTTATT
>JANZYY010000146.1 GCA_026419705.1 Fischerella sp. | reverse complement strand
AATCCAACTCGTAATACCTCGCCTTCTAGTTTCAGCTGGTAGCTATGCATAGATGATTATGGATGTGTTTTGGAATAGTCTCACTATCGCATAGATATGGAAAGGGAGTTTTCCAAGTTGGAATAAATTGGAGTTATTACCAAGCTCAAAGAAACTCAAGGTATATGCGTCCCCAGTTTGATTATCCTCCAACAGTTGAACTATTGCAGATTTTGGCTCAGGGCAATAATTTAAAACAACACCTCCCCAAAGCAGTACGATTATGGGTGATTTTGCGATCGCTTTACGGCAAGGATGATGATGAAGTCAAGGTCAGACTGAGGGAGAGGTTTAGCTATGAGGACTGGTACAAGGAGTTTTTTACCCAAACAGAAAAACTCCACACAGATGAGCGAGTGTATCATAATGCGCGAGATCAAAAACCTCCCTTTCACGATCCCGACTGTCCTTGCGCTAAATCATTATCTTATTGGTTATTTGAATCGCAATTGGCAGTTCCTAAACAAGAGTGGATGCAATCATTCTTACAATTTTATTCCATACATGCAGACGATTTAGAAATTTTCTTAGCTACTGGCAAAAATCCGGAAATTGAGAATAAAAAGCAAAATCATAAATATCCAAAAGCCAATAACAAAAACAGTAAACGCAGGTATTCTCAACCATTTCCTGATGGTCGATTGTTTGCTACAACACGCAGAAATTTACAGGAGAATGACTTTGCTACTTTAGTAGAATTAGGTTGGTTAGAACCCCAAAAAAATCAAATAGGTGAGATTATTCCTGACCATTATTATAAGGTAAAAACATTTCCTTCCATGGAAATTGGCAAAACTCTGGCTGTGCCAAGTTGTTATATTCCTCAAGTTGATTTCACAGAAATTCCTGATACTTATTTTCAACCCATCAATGGAATTCAACGATTTTTGATGCACGTCGAATATGTTGTTTCCAAAGATGGACTCGACAAAGTAGGACAATGGAAGGATGAACTGAAAAAGATCTGGGAAAAAGTACCTGTAAATCCTATTCAGATTCTTTATGATAGTGCCAGCTTATCTAGAGAAGCATCTCGGATTGTTTATCCAGTGTGTATCTATTATTTTCAACGTGCTACTTATCTTTGCGCCTTTGGTCAAACTCTGAAAAATAAAAAGTCTATCAACTGGTATAATTATCGATTAGACCGGGTTCAAGATTTAGTAGAATTAGATTGGCAAAAATCAAATATTCCCGCAGAATTAAAAAAACTCCATGAAATTAATCAGCTTCCTCTGCCGGAATATATTGTAGAACAAATGGCGAAAGCTTGGGGTTTTGATTTCTATAAAGAAAGCCGCAAAATGTTAATACGCTTCCAGCAAGATTTTTCGCAAAGTTATATTAGAAATAGTTTTCGTCACGAAACTTTCAAGTTTATTAACGACAAAAAAGACTTTATGCAGTTTATGCAAGAGTATCATCCCAACACTCAAGAGGAAAAACTCCTGCTTGAAATTTTCCAAGATTTACCAGAAGATCCCGAGTGTCCAGATTATCCCTACGCTTACTATACGGCTGATTACCGTATAGACGAGAAAAATGTTATTGATAACACTGTCATCATGCGATTGAGAGCTTGGGGTCCAATGGTAGAAGTATTATTACCGGGGGAATTGCGCTCGCGCATAGCCAAAGATATCCAAGAAACTTGGAAGCTTTACCAACATTAAAGTCCAATGCAGTTCAATCAAGGCATCCTAGTTTGTTAGCGGTCTATCAAGAAGTAGGGTCAAGTTTTCTGAGTAATACCAATTTAATATATGATGTTTGCAACATACCTTGATTTTCAATCATAGTACTCCACCAAACCAAAATTGCTGGGTAAGTATCGTTTGTAGTGAGCGCTTCAGCGCGAAAGCGCCAACTACAAACCCCGCAAAGTTGCTTTGGCAAACCAATAGTATAAGGTGCTGAAGTACTGTCGCTCATTTAGTATCTTAAGGACAAGTTGAGGGAGTAAGCCAGCCCATAGACGTAGTTGTGGGTGCAGAAGCTGTCAGCACCAATTCACCAGATTTGTTAACGACCCAACCTGTAGCCTCGACAATTTGATTTGGGGTTTGAGATTTGGGTAATAATTCTCCCCACTTCCCCATCTCCTGACGTTCAAGTGTCACCCAAGGAAGCGGTACTGTATTCTGGGTGCGGAGTGCTTCGCTTGGTAGGGGTGGTAAGCCGCCACGTCCAGTAATAATAAATGTATTGCCTTGGTTAGCAGGACAGCCTTGTACCACTAGTTTTGTAGAATCGATAGGAATAGCCGGTAATTCCACCAATCCAGAACTGGGGTCTAAATCTGGAGTGTTAATTCTGACTCTACCACTTAACTCAGAATTCGCCCCAGTAGCAGTAATATCACTATCTGAAGTAGATGCCTCACGCAACTGGATACCAAACAGTCCAGAGGTATTGATACTCACATTACCTCCACGAGAATTGACAGAATTAGCACTGATGTCGCTATCTTCTTTGGCGACAGTGACCAATAAAGGAGTATTAATACTGATGTTACCTCCATTACCATTACCATTTGCTGAAGCAGATATAGAACTATTGCTACGCAACAGTAACAAATCCCGTGTCACAAGTTGAATATTACCACCTTCTCCAGATGCAGTGGCAGCAGTGATACCGCCATCGCGCTCTAAAATAATAGAGTCCGCATCCACCCACAAAGTCCCAGCATTGCTTGGACCATCATTTCTGACATCGATTCTTGCACCATCTGTAACTTTCAATCGCTGAGTTTTAATTTTCACATCTCCAGAAACACCCTTCGGTACAGGAGGTAGTTTAAAAGCTCTTTTTAAAGCATCATTTACAATAGGGGCAGATGATCGCACAATACTAAAATCACCTGTTTGTGGAACTCTACCGCTGACTTCCACAGACTCTGTAGCATTAATGTCAATACTACCAGCGTCACCCGTATCCAACGTAGAAGTACTGATTGCTCCTCCATTGCGAAGCAACAACTTTGATGTGTTGATTGTCACCCTTCCAGCATCTCCACCGTTGAAAGTGAGAGCAGACAAATTACTTGGCGAGAACCTATTTGTCACTCCAATCGCTTCGATGGAATCACGAGCATTCACGCTGACATCTCCACCATCGCCAGTACTAAAAGTTGCAGATAATATTCTTCCTCCTTGGAGAAGAGACAGCTTTCCTGTTGACATACTGATATCTCCTGCATCTCCAGAACTGAACGCGACAGCAGCGATGAAGCTTTCTACAAAAGGATCGACAGGTGAATACCCAATCACTTGCACAGAGTCAGAGGCGTTGATACTCACATTACCCGTCTTCCCAGTGCCGTAGGAACGAGTCGTTATTGCTCCCCCATTGTTAATAGCCAACATCGGAGTGAATATTGCAATATCTGCTCCAGTTCCATCTCCTATAGTTTCACTACGCAAACCGCTGCTAAGTCTGCCATTTGAGTTAGTTCCACTCTCTTCTAAAGATTGAACCGCATTAACGCTAATGCTTCCCCCTTGTTGCTGTCCTTGGTTTTGAATCAAAATAACTGAGCCATCAGTCAACCTGACATTCTTACCCTGTACCTGAACAGCACCACCACCACTAGCATCGGCTAGGGACTGTTGCGATAGGCGAATATCTCGATAACTTTTTACACCTTGATAATTGAGGACAAAGCCAGAGGAAATGGGAGTAAGACCCACCTGTCCATTATCTACACTACCTAACTCAATTCGTCCTTGTTCGGCCGTTAACGTGCCACCCTCCAACTCTACATCACCACCGACCAAAGCGAGAGTTTTTCCCGGCGACACCCGCAAACCAGTTGCGCGACTACCCTTAACGATTGCTGAGAATCTAGGCGTCGCAACAGATAAATCGTATCCCGTACCTTGTACCTTTATGCTTCCTGAATTCTGTCCCAATTGCAAACCCATGGGAGTACTGACAGTCAGCAGCGGTGTAGTTTGAGGAGAAGTTGTACTGAACTGCGTGCCATCAGCAAAGTTGATACTATTGGCTGTACTAGCTAAAAAAGAGCCACCGACGTTTAACCTAGCATTAGCGCCAAAGACGATCCCATTGGGGTTGATGAGAAAGAAATTCGCAGTACCGTTAGCCTGAATCAAGCCATCAATATTAGAAATAGATTTTCCCGTTACCCGACTAATAATGTTCTGAATATCCAAAGTATTGTTGAAAAAGGCTGTGCTGTCAGTGGGGATAGAAAACGAATCAAAACTGTGGAATAAATTCGTACCAACTGTTGTTCCTCCTTCTATTCTGCTAGTATTTCCTTGTTGAGTGACAGCAGAGTCTACTGGTAGCGTCGCATCCGGAACAATTTGTGCTGGTGTTGGCTTGCAACAATACGCAAACAAAAACATATTGCCGCTGAGGAGCCACAATTGTAGAGGACGCGGTTTCATAAGCAACAGATTTACCTAAAAACTTTATTGAATATACCGCTAAAAGAATCCCACTCCCAATGCGGTTCGATGAGAAAACTTTTTCGTATTTTACTCAAATTGAGATTGAGCTACGATAACGCGATCGCGCCCCATTTTTTTGGCAAGATACAGCGCAGCATCAGCTGCTTCAATGACTGCTGCACCTGTCATTCCGTGTTCTGGGAACATTGCTACTCCCAACGACAATGTAAAGTTGCCTAGTTTTTGATGTTGATGTTGTACATCCAAGTGCTTGACTCCTTGGCGAATTCGCTCAGCGCGTTCTTGGCAAACTTCTAAGGATGTTTCCGGCAAAATCAACAACATCTCTTCACCGCCATAACGACAGGCTATATCAGCCTTGCGGACCTGCTTTTTTAAAAATCTGCCGAGTTCGCGCAACACAGCATCGCCTGCTTCATGACCAAATGTGTCATTGAAACTTTTAAAATGGTCAACGTCGATCATGATAATTCCCACCTGTTGCTGGTTGCGTTCAGCTCGGCTTACTTCCCTTTCTAGAGATTCTTCCAGATAGCGGCGATTAAATAAACCTGTGAGGGGATCGCGGATACTCTGCTGTTGGAGAGCTTCCTTGAGTCTGAGGTTTGCCAAAGCTAGTGCTATGCGTTCAGCAACCGCGGAAGCTAGCTGTTGTTTGGCTGTTGTAAATTGCCGTTTGGATTGTGAATGCAAATGCAGCATTCCTAAAGCTTCCCCTTGCGCCATCATTGGTACGCAAACAGCTTCACCGTTGAATATGTCTTCCTCAATATGGGTACAGTGTAAACCGCGATCGCCAGATGCAGCAAAATGCGGTCGTCCCCGTCGCAGCGCCCAGCATTGCTTGGGTGAAAATACTTTCTTACTCGCTAAGATTGAGTCACCCCAAACAGTCACAGCTTCGACTAAGTGTTTTGACGAACTAATAATAAACACTCCGCCTGAAGTTTCTGGAAATAGAGGTTGGACTAACTGAGCAATGACTTTATACGCTTCCTCTACCGTCAAGCAAGCTTGCAAGACATCGCTCATTTCACTGAGTAAGGCAATTTCACGATTGCGCTGTTCCAGTTCCTGTACCCAACAAGTGAGTTGCTCGTTGGCTTTGTGCAACGCTGCTTCTGCTTGTTTGCGTTCGGTAATATTACGGTTGACACCAATGGTTGCGCTTGGCTGACCTTGTTCGTTGTATAGTGGCACGAACACTGTTTCGCATACGCCTTCGGTTCCATCCTTACGGATAAACTGAATTTCACCATCCCAACGATTTGTACTGAGCAACTGATCCATGATTTGCTGTGTCACTACAGCAGACTCTTCTGGTTTGTGCAAAATGCCCAGCGTTTTACCTGATACCTCTGTTTTGGTATATCCGAACATCTTTTCTGCGGCTCGATTCCAATCAATGATACGACCCGACAAGTCTGTGATAATTACGCCATCAGAGATATTTTCAAAAATGCAAGCTTGTTGTTGTAAGGTCCGTTCCACCTGCTTGCGCTCGGTAATATCTTGAATCTGTGCGATTAAATACAATGGTTGACCGTGAATGTCGCATACTAGCGATCCACTCAATAGAATCCATACCACATGTCCAAGCTTGTGTATATAACGCTTCTCCATGTGATAGCAGCGAATCTCGCCAGTGAGCAGTTGTTGTATGTATTTGAGATCGGTATCGCGATCGTCTGGATGGGTAATTTCTTGACAAGTCGTGGAGAGCAATTCTTGCTCCGAATAACCGACAATTTCGCACAAAGAATGATTGACTTGAAGCCAACAACCATCTAGTCCCACCAGCGCCATGCCAATTGCAGCGTAGTCAAAGGCGTTATGGAAACGCTCTTTACTCTCGCGTAATGCTTCTTCGGCCAAATGGCGTTCGTGGATTTCAAGTTCAAGCTGTTGGTTTGCTTTCTTCAGTTCTGTCAGATTTGGAATAGCGAGAACTTTTGGCAGCGATCGCATCAATACCATAGTCGCGCACAGTGAACCAGAAGCTGTGATGGCTTTGAAAAACCCCAGTAATTCATAGCTCGGATACCAGAGCATGCAAATCTCCATCAAGTAGATAGTGCCACCAGCTACAATCAATGCCGCTATTATGCCGAGAATCCACCTAAAAGGACAATCTTGCCGCTTGCGAACAAAATAGACAAGCATCATCGGGATAAGGTAATAGGCGAGCGCGATTGTAGAATCTGATAAAACATGCAGCCACATTAAATTTGGCCGACATAGGTAGCAATGTCCGTATTGCTGATACACCGCACGCACCTTTGTTTCGCAATAGTTTCAAACTCGTAGTCAAAATTTCATTCTTTTGATAGATGCGTAAATTTTATACTTCCAATTTTGGCACTGGCAATTTTTTTAACTTTTTCTTTAGGCAGAATCTAGTAAGTAAAAATCCGGTCAACAGTTAGTTGGTGGTTAGTGGTTGTTAACTATGCCCAATGCCCAATTCCCAATTCCCATTTCCCACTCTCCCATTCCTTTTTTCACAATTGACCGCTAACAGCCACAATGAGAGTTGTGTACCGAAAAAATACTATGGAAAAGTTTTAATTACTTTTACTTATTAAGACTTTCCCGCCAAGCCCAAAATACCTAAGTATTTTTACTTGAAATTGATTGCATTTAATTAACAAACTATGAATCAGGGGCAACAAATTGTAATAGAAGGTATCTATGAAGTGTGTATCGGCGTCCCAGAAGCAATTACTGCAATTCAATATTGGCAGCAATTCGGCTATCACCTTGGTCAAGAGGGAGAATTACCAGCGACAGAAGCGAAACAATTATATGGTGTAGACTCACCTTTACACTCAATTCGTCTCAATCACCAAAATGCAGATCATGGTTTGATTCGTTTAATGATTTGGCAACATCCCACCAACACCGGATTGGGGATACGATCGATGAAAGTGAAAGGTAATCGCTGGGCTACGACCTTAACCGCTGACATATTGAATATCCTCAATCATGCCGAACAAGCAAAAGCAGCTGGGTATCCACTCCGGTTTACTCACCCTCACTGGGAGGTGATCTATAACAAACAAAAGAAAAGCCTTCCCTTTGTCGATACCATGATTGGGGTACGAGAAATGCTGTTACTGCAACCATTAGCGCGACAGGTTTTGTTTCAAAGGTTTGGCTATACACTCCCCAATTATGGAAATATTAATATCGATTCTCCTTTCAAAACCAGTCAGTTTACTCACGTAGGGATGGTCATTCAAGATGACAGCAAAGAAACATTGAAGTTCTATGACCAAGTGTTAGGTTTGTTGCGAGTGCGTGATGATGTCGAGACTAGCTACGAATCATCACTAGCAGGCCGGGAAATATTCGATCTCCAACCAGGTGAAAAATTTTTCGTCACCGCTTTTGACGATCCCCGTTCTTCTACAACCGATTTGATGGCAGCACGGAGTGGCAGACTTTATATTGTTCGCTTCCCCGACTCTATGAATATAGAGTCGCACTTTGAAGCAGCCCAACCTGGTAGCTTGGGAATGTGTCTGTACACTTACCGCGTCAGAGAACTAAATCAATTTAGCGATCGCATCAAAGCAAGCCCAGTGCAACATTTCACAACTATCGTAGAAAATGAATTTGGAGAACCAAGTTTTTCTTTCGTTGCACCCGATGGGTACTTCTGGACTTTAATTGGTAATTAACGTGTAATGCACCATAAAACTACACAGCTTCACAAATGCTGTATCATAAATTTCGTCAGTGTAGTGATGCCCGAACAATACTACAACTGTTGATGGGGTAGTTAGAGCGGCAACTCTTGTGAAATTAAGACTGTAAATTCACATTTTAACTTGCTGTCTTCGTGTCTTAGTAGTTAATAAAATATATTTCTCGACCACCAAGACACAAAGACACAAAGAAAACATTTATTTGTGACACGATGTATAAGTTCTATCCACCCATCAATTGAACAAGCCTGACAGAGTGGAGCAGCAATTATTATGGCTAAAAACATTTACGCACTACTAGTCGGCATTGACGAATACCATCCTGAGTCTATTGTGCCGATACCGTCTTTGCAAGGTTGCGTGAACGATATCAGTGCAGTAGAAGCATATCTGCGAGAACGGGTCGCTGGCGATCGCCAATGGCATTTAGTACAACCAACAGACCAACCTTGGATACTCAGCAATCAAAATGCTACTCGTCAGGCGATAATTAATGGTTTTCAACACCATCTTTGCAATGCTGACAGTGAAGATGTTGTACTGTTTTACTATGCCGGTTATGGCGCACAAGAAAAGTCACCACAGGAATTTTGGAATTTAGAACCAGATCGTTTGGATGAAACTTTGGTTTGTTATGATAGCCGTACACCAGGTAGTAGAGACTTAGCAGATAAAGAAATAGCCTATCTAATTTCTAAAGTTGCTCAGAAAGATCCTCATATAGTGATAATTTTGGACTGTTGTTACTCTGGTTGGAAAACAACAGACCTAGAAGTCGCCGTGCGTCAAGCGCCTGTGGACGATCGCGAACGACCTTTGAGCAGTTTTATTTTTGCCGATGACCAAACAGGATGCGAAGAAGTTTTACATGCTTCTCAAAGCCTGAACAAGAAGATAACCGGGATGGTATTGACTAAAGGTAAGCACGTGATGTTATCTGCATGTCGAGACTATGAGTTGGCAAAAGAATATAGAGGAGAAGATGGTAAATTCCACGGTGCTTTTTCATACTTTTTGCTACAAATATTAGAACGGACAAATGGTAGGATTACGTATCGGGATTTAGCTAGAAATTTGAATGCGTTAGTCAGTGGCAAAGTTAAAGATCAATCACCGCAAATTGAGGCAAGCGAACTACAGGAATTGGACAAACCATTCTTGGGTGGTGCGATCGCGCAACGTTCTCATCACTTTACCTTGACTCACAACCAAAAAGACAACAGTTGGGTAATTGATGGTGGTGCTGTTCATGGTATTCCCAGGCATGGTAGGGATACTTTATTAGCTATTTTTCCTACTGGTAGTACTATTGAACAGTTACAAGACCTAGGAGCTGCTTTAGGCGAAGCACGTGTTACGCAAGTGTTGCCACAAAGAAGTAAGGTAGAGATTGTGAGTGGAAGCGATCGCCTACTGGAAAATGCTAGCTATTGGGCAGTAGTCACAAGTTTACCAATACCTGCTTTGCAAGTTTATCTCAAGGGCGATGCCAGTGAAGCTGAAGGCATAGAACTGGCGCAGCAAGCACTCATGAGTGCTGGACCAAGCGGACAACCTTCTTTATACCTGCAGCCAGTCGAGGAACCAGAAGACGCAGATTACTACCTGCTTGCTCATAATGGTCAGTATTGGATTATACATCCTATCAACAACCGTCCTGTAGTCACCCCCTTTCCAGAAAGACCCACTCAGATAGGTTACACACCTTACTTTGCTTCTAAAGCGATTCAGCGTTTAGAACATATTGCCCGTTGGCAAAACATTCTCCAACTCAAAAACCCCGCTACCAGCCGCATTCAACCTGACGATATCAAAATGGAGATTATTGTTCTTTCGGGAAGACAAGAATCTCTATCGGCTTCAGAAATGCGGGTTGAGTATACTAATGAAAATGGCAAATGGAGATCGCCAACTGTCCAAGTTAGACTCACGAACAACAGCGATAAAACTCTCTACTGTAATGTCATAATTCTCTCAGAAAACTACGCAGTCAATGTTCCCTGTTTTGCTGAAAAAAGTAGCGTTCGACTTGCACCTAAAGGAAGTGAAAGTAATGTCACAATCGCAAGTGATAAGCTAGACTTTATCATCCCAAATGAATTTTGGACGCAGGGTGTAACTGAGTACAAAGATACATTGAAGTTGCTTGTCAGCACCGCTGAATTTGATGCTAGTTTGCTAGAACAAGAC
>JANZYY010000145.1 GCA_026419705.1 Fischerella sp. | reverse complement strand
CCACTAGAGTTACACTGAGTGATACTCCCGTCACCGTGTTTGACGACAAC
Organism: Fischerella sp.; assembly: GCA_026419705.1. GTDB lineage: Bacteria > Cyanobacteriota > Cyanobacteriia > Cyanobacteriales > Nostocaceae > PCC9605. The sequence continues at coordinate 10,356 of JANZYY010000145.1, read as the reverse complement.
AAGAGTGCAATTATCATTCACAAATTACCAGATCTGCAAAAAGCAGGTGGAAAAGCGGAAGAAGCTGGTGGAGGACGGATAGCTTGCGGAGTTCTCTCTTATAAGGATGAATCTCAGGGGTCAGACAACTATGAAGGATGAATGCGATCGCGCCTAATAATAGATCGATACGGTTAAGATAGGAATTTTGTCCGATTTTGAATACTCTGTAGAGACGCGAAATTTTGCGTCTCTACATATAATACATAATTTTATTTAACCGTCTTGATTTTGTGAAACGGTATAGAAGGAAAAGAAAAAAAATCTCTTTTTCCTTTGCCCATCCTCCTTTTACATTTAACTTTTCCCTACCAAAGATTAACCTCGCGCACTGATAAGAATTTGATTCCAAGCCTTAAGTACAAACTGTAAATCTTCAGGTAGAAGATTTTCAGAGATATCGTTGTATCGAACAGTACCTTTACTGTTAGTGAGGGTGTAGGTGATGTAATCAGCAACACCCAAAGGGACCGGGTAACTCAGATTCTGGAATTGACTAGCTCCTTTTTCTTCTAGCAATTTCTGAAATCTCCGCACCTGTTGTAGAGAAACACGGCGAACGCTGCGTTCAGAGTCGTTAGTTTCTCCTACGCGGACGCGAATCAAACGCCCGTCATCTAGCAAAACAGTTTCGTAGGTTCTACCAATCAAACCACCACTAGAGATTTGCCGAAAAACTATGCCGCTTTCTAAAGGAGGTGGTAATTCGTGAGTAGGTATTGGTACAGGCTTAACACTTTCTTGGTCAGCAATTTTACTAGCCTGTTTGTTAAAAGTTAGTTCAGGAGGATTTTCCCAAGTATGGCGTTCAGCCTTAAGGATGCGTAGCAGAAAAGTTTGCATTCCCGACCACGGGGACGCATCTAGCAACACAGTTTTGGTGATTGGTTTGGGTATACTTATCAGGCTTGCAGCTTCATTCAACCTGACTTGAGAACCATCACGATTAGCGCGATAAACTAAACGTTGTTTTCCAGCTTGTACAGTTGCTTCCCAGGCTTGTTGAGCAATTTGTATACACGCTTCATCAGGACGTGGTAAGCTCAGACAGCCATCCGTAGTTATTTGTCCGACTTTAACAATGCGTAGTTGAGAAGTTGGCAATCCTGTGAATTTGGATGCAGCAGCTAAAATATTATCTCTAACAGCAGTGGGTAAATCTGATTGGTTATTTGGGTGAGTATGAGGATTTGCTAAGCGCAAAGAACGTCCGTTGCTATTGGTGTGATAAATCCATATCCGACTACCGTCGGATACCATCACCTCCCAACCAGGGACTAAGGCTTGGGTACAAAATTCACCTGGCTTAGGCAGGTTTAGACAGCCATTGCGCCAAGTCTTTTGATTAAATTCAAGGATTTTCAATTTGTTGGGTAGAATTCCCTGCGTCCGTGATACATCTTGTAGTACAGCCTTTGCTACTGATGGCGGTAAACCATTGCTAACAGCATTTACTGTTTCTGGCACATTCTCCCTGGGAACAGCCATTGCGCTTTTCAGTAGTGTGAAACTGCTACTAATAGATAAAATGCTAGTTAATATCAAAGCCGTGAAAATTTGCGCTTGTTTGGTGGTAAAATCAACTCTCGGGATGATTTTCATGAAAGTATTGCAAGATTAGTCATGAGTGAGCAGAAATTAGCCAATAGCTATAAGTCCAAAAGGCGACTGGTGACTAATTGTAAAAATATCAAGGATAAATTGACGTGTCATCCCATCACTTAAAAGACGCCGACCTTCTTATTTTTTGTTCCTTAACAAATGACTTAGTTTGAATATCGATATTTTAGCCCTCTCTCCCAGCAAAGCAACAAACTTCGTGCCTTCATGTGAGAAGGGTACAGATTATACTCGTAGGCTTGTGGTTGGAATTATGAATTATTCAACAGAACCGCATTCATAATTCAGAATTGATTTTTAGAGTAGACTAATTACTTAGACAGCGACGCCGCTCACTGCTAAGCTAAGTATAATTTGGTTAGTCAAACCTAATCGTAGCAGCTGCCCAATCTTTTAAGTCAGGTGCCAGCCAAACTAATTTTCGCAATATTTCATCGTTTACCCACAACACCAAGGGAAAGTGAAACCGCTTGGGAAATTCATTTCGCATCAAATTTGTAGATACGATCAGCTGATTAATTGCCTCCACAGATTCTAAACCCTGTACCATTAAAGCCTGAGGTTGAGTAGAACCAAGTACGCTGCTGATAGTTGTATAAAGTGTTTGCGCAGAAGCAGGGATAGACAATTCTGTGATTGCCAGTGGTAAAAATTCATTTAACAAGCTCGATAATTGCTGCTGCTTGTTTGTAGAGTTACAGCAGGCTAAAAGCAGTGAAAATTGACCTTGAGAAAGCGCGATCGCCCTTGCCAACCTCTGAGTGGCAATGGAAATGTTTGTCTTGTTGTCTTGGTTATTAATTAAGGTTATCATTATCAAATTTCAGTTTAGTTTCAAAAATGCATTTGCCATATTCAGCAAAATCACTCATTTATTAAGCCTGATTGCAGTCATTGAGTTATCTCGGAGAGATTTCGATGGCCTATATTCCACAATCTTACTTACAGTATATTCCTCTATATTGTGGATTGTGGTGCATCACTTCCCAAGCATCGATATTTTACGTAATTTTGCTAAAAATACACAATTAATAAACTTTTGTTAAAGTTTTCTACAACAATTGAGTCTATTTTTCTACGTAAGTGTAACTAGACGTAAAGAAGTAAGAGGATAATTCCCGCAACTATATATTGAGCGAACCCTGTCATGAATGGCGGGAGATGTCCCTCAACAAAAAAATTAATTACAAAAAAAAGCAGCTATGCTGAGGGCTTAGTTGTAGGTTAACAGCCGTACTAACTATTTGCACGTGGTATTTGCACGTGGGTTCTCTTGTGCCTTCTGAATGAAAATATTTAATCCCCCATCCCAGACATGAAATAAAAGTTATGTATTTATTGTTATATTTATCCTATCCCCCGGGATAGGATAAATACGATTTAATTGCATTGAGGAACTGATTGTGGCTGCTACACCGCAACAAATAGAACACACCCATGAGAAATTACTAGAGGGACAACGAGTAGCCGTATTACTCATGGGGTATGGCGAAGTTGAAAGCTATGAAGATTTCGCTAACTATAATGAACAAGCTTTACTTTTACTAACAGCAAAATTTGCACCAGTACCAACTTGGATTTATCCCCCTTTGGCAAAAATTTTGGCGCTATTCGATCGCCATGAGTGGGGACATCAACACAATGATTTTATTTCTCCCCACAATGCTATCTTTGAAAAACAGCGGGCTGGTATTGAGAAGAGCTTGCAACAAAAGTGGGGCGATCGCGTCCAGGTATTCAAAGCTTTCAACTTCTGCGCCCCCTTTCTTCCCCAACAAGTCTTGGCAGAAATCAAAAACCAAGGTTTCGACAAGCTGTTAATTTACCCACTATTGGTAGTTGATTCTATCTTTACTAGCGGTATTGCGATCGAGCAAGTGAATAAAGCTTTATCGCAGATGTCTGATGGTAATGAACACTGGGTAAAAGGTCTACGTTACATCCCTTCTTTTTACAACGAACCTGCTTACATTAACATGATGGTTCGTTTGGTAGAAGAAAAAATTGCTAGCGACTTAGCCACCACTTACCTAGCTGCGGAAATTGGTATTGTCTTAATGAATCACGGTTGTCCTCACAAAGCCAAAGGCTTTACTTCTGGAATTAGCGAGAGTCAAGTACTCTACGATTTGGTACGAGATAAATTAATTAATCGCTATCCTCTGATTTCTGTAGGTTGGTTGAACCATGACACACCCCTAATTGCATGGACACAACCAAATGTTGAACAAGCTGCCAAAAACCTGATTCAATTGGGTGCAAAAGCTGTGATGTTCATGCCTATTGGTTTTGCTACAGAAAATCATGAAACTCTGTTAGATGTACATCATATTATTCATGCGCTACGGAAAAAGTATCCCACTGTAAACTATATTCAAATGCCCTGCGTCAACGATCGTCCAGAATTCTTGGAGATGGTAGCCGAATGGGCAAATCCTCATATTGCAGAGCTGCTATCTGAACCAGCGATGACGGTGAAACCGCAGCTAGCGGTACCCCATCATTACCATCATCATCATTAAGAAAATGGGGAGATGGGGAAATGGAGCGATGGGGAGATGAATAGTAGTTTTACCTATTTTGCTTCCTTGCTCTCCCATTCCTCCACTCCTCCACTCTCTTAATTCACGCCTCGTAGCTTGCGGCTATTGTCAACTAAACTTTGAGCAAATTGATCGAATCTTTGGGAGAGTTTTTCATCTAAAAGTTTACCCTCGGGGCTAAAGGCTTTCCACGCTTGTCCAATAGCAACTTGTTCTGGAATTACCCAAGCGTGAACCCATCTGAGAATTACTCGTAAATCATTTAAAGCGTTGCTGTTAGTTTGTCCCCCCAACACACTGATTAATCCTGCTACTTTACCAGAAAGCTGATCGAAACTCATCAAATCTAAGGCATTTTTTAAGACACCACTGACACTGCCATGATACTCTGGTGTCGCCAAAATTAATCCATCTGCACTACTAACAGCATCCTGCAACCGCTTCACATCAGGGTAATCCGGATATTCGTCTCCACCATCGCAAAACGGTAAATGCATCTCGCGCAAATCCAGGATTTCCACCTCTGCACCTAAAGCTTCTACACGTTGAATTGCCAAACGCAACGCCATCTGACTGTAAGAGCCAGCTCTTAAACTACCACCAATGCCGACTATTTTCACCATGATTCATTCACCAAGCTAACAGCAACAGTATCTCAAGAGATATCTTGCAAAGCGAAATCATTACGACTACGCTCTATCCTAACTATTTATGACGTAATATGTCAAATTCCGGTTGGAGATGAGATTTTCTGTAGGAAGATCAAAAATATCCTTGCTGAAAATGATTTTTTGTCAAAAAGTTACTAATTATCTACATGTGCGCCTAGTGAAGCGATCGCCCTCCAGTTCCTTAACGCTGAGTAAGGAATCTGGACCGATACGTTGTACCTGGTCACGAGAATTAAAAGTTTCTGGCTTTGGTTGAGAATAGTACAAGATGTCAAATCAAGAGTTCGGACTCAAAGCAACATTGAGCGACCCAAGCAGAGAAATTTGGGAATGAGTTTTTATGAAAGCTACACTAGAGTGAGAAAAGGTTATTTCAACTATTTCTAGAAAAAAGCCATAAAAATCAGCGCTCAGCTTATTGCAGCGGACAAAGGTTAATCATTATGAACAGTTTTGAGAAAAAGCCACCGATGAAACAGCGACCAACAAAGCGAGCCGCTTTGACAGGAGCATTGGCAGCTAGTTTGATGATGTTGCCAGGATTTGTTGGGGGTAGTCCCGCCTTAGCACAAAAAGCAGAGCGTGACTCCCTTAGCTATGGCGAATTGTTGCAAAAAATTGAGAACAGAGAAGTTCAAAGAGTAGACCTAGATGAAACCGAACAGATAGCAAAGGTTTATCTCAAAGGACAACAACCAGATGCTCAACCGCAACAAGTCAGGCTTTTGGAGCAAAACCCAGAGTTGATTGCTGCACTCAAAGCTAACGATGTTCAATTTGATGAGGTTTCCTCTGCTAATGGTAGAGCCGCTGTTGGACTTTTGATTAACCTAATGTGGATTTTGCCACTAGTTGCTTTAATGTTATTGTTTATACGCCGCTCTGCGAATGCTTCCAGTCAAGCAATGAACTTTGGTAAATCCAGAGCGCGCTTTCAAATGGAAGCCAAAACCGGAATAAAATTTGACGACGTAGCAGGTATTGAAGAAGCAAAAGAAGAACTCCAAGAAGTTGTTACCTTCCTCAAGCAGCCAGAAAAATTTACTGCTGTCGGCGCACGCATTCCCAAAGGAGTGCTGCTGGTAGGACCGCCAGGAACTGGTAAAACTCTATTGGCAAAAGCGATCGCCGGGGAAGCTGGTGTTCCTTTCTTTAGCATTTCCGGCTCGGAATTCGTAGAAATGTTTGTAGGTGTGGGTGCGTCCCGCGTCCGCGACCTATTCAAAAAAGCTAAAGAAAACGCTCCTTGTTTGATCTTCATCGATGAAATCGATGCTGTCGGTAGACAAAGGGGTGCTGGTATTGGCGGTGGAAACGACGAGCGGGAGCAAACCCTCAACCAGTTGCTAACGGAGATGGACGGTTTTGAAGGCAACACCGGCATTATTATTATTGCTGCTACCAACCGCCCAGATGTTTTGGATGCAGCCTTACTTCGACCGGGACGCTTTGACCGTCAAGTGATTGTGGATGCACCTGACCGCAAAGGAAGGTTGGAAATTTTAAAAGTTCATGCGCGGAACAAGAAAATTGATGCATCTGTTTCTTTAGAAGTTGTTGCGCGTCGGACACCAGGTTTTACAGGCGCAGACTTAGCCAACCTCCTTAACGAAGCAGCAATTCTGACAGCACGTAGGCGAAAAGATGCAATTACACAGATAGAAATTGACGATGCTATTGATAGGTTAACAATCGGATTAATGCTGAACCCACTTTTAGATAGCAACAAAAAGCGATTGATTGCCTATCATGAAGTCGGACATGCTCTTTTGGCTACACTTTTGCCACATGCAGATCCTTTGAATAAGGTGACAATTATTCCCCGTTCTGGTGGTGTTGGTGGTTTTTCCCAACAGATTCTTAATGAAGAAATGATAGACAGTGGTCTTTACACTCGTGCTTGGATCAAAGACAACATTACCATGACTTTAGGAGGAAAAGCCGCAGAAGCAGAAGTTTTTGGAGAATCCGAAGTCACGGGTGGAGCTAGCAACGATTTAAAAATTGTAACAAATCTGGCCCGCAAGATGGTGACCATGTACGGAATGTCTGACTTAGGGCTAGTAGCTTTAGAAACTCAAAATAGTGATGTGTTTCTCGGTAGAGATTGGGTAACTCGGAACGAATATTCCGAAGAAATGGCGACTAAAATAGACCGAAAGGTGCGGGAAATTGCAATTTCTTGTTACCAAGAAGCTCGTCGTATTATCCGTGAAAACCGAGCACTGGTAGACCGACTCGTGGAATTGATAGTAGAACAGGAGACTATTGAAGGAGAGCAATTCCGACAAATTGTTGCTGAATATACTAAATTGCCTGAGAAACAACAATTAGCAGTGTTGAGTCAGAGTTAGTTAGTGGTTAGTAGTTAGTAGTTGTAGGTAGAGACGTGCCATGGCACGTCTGTACGTTAATAGTTAGTTGTTGGTTGTTGGTTGTGACAATCAACAATCAATTTTTTGATTAAGGTTATTGGCTTGGGTTTGATTGTGAGTAGAAATACTATTACTATTAACTTTAGGATTAAAATTTCTGAAGAGGTTAAATGAGCTTAAATGGAAGCTAAATTTCACCTTTTACAGGACTCACGCAAACCATGCTGACTGATATATTTCCTTTTAGCTTTGAGTTGGATACAGTGGCGATTGCTGGAGCAAGTTTATGGTCATTGGCGCTATATTTAGGTTTTTCGCCAGTCAGTGAATGGGTGATCGAGCAACTCAACCACTGGTTTAACTTTGCGGAGCGATCGCTTTACACTAGTAAGTCGGAATTTGAAAAGAGTCGTCAGGCAAGAGAATCACAAAATGCTTTTTACGCTTCAGTGTTTAGCATAATTCCTTTTCTTGCGTTTGGCGCTTTATGTAACTGGGGTGTAGAAGTAAGCTTAGGTCGCAGCTGGGCGATTAGTATGGGTATACTTGCCTGTATTGGTTGCGGTGTTTACGAGCTGGGACGACAAGACGGAAAAAACAATCGATGATCAAAAACTAAACAAGTCACCTGAGAGAAAATAGACTTTTCTTTTTGCAAGATCCAGTTTTATGTTCAAAAGGGATTTTCAAGACTTGATATTTGACATAGGTTCAATTAAAATTCGGACATGACTGAGAACTTTTGCAGTTCTTCGCATACTATCTTAGCCAGCCGACCGGCAGCACCAATTTCTCCTCTAATACTTTGCAATTTTGCCCGTATTTGTTCTAATTTTTCTGGATGATTCAAATAATCTAAAACCATTTCCCCAACTTCTGGCGGCTGAAGTTTGCCTACAAGTTCTGGAACGATTTCTTCCTTTGCCCAAATATTAGGCCATGCTAATAAACCTTTACGCTGTAGGAATAGCCAGTTAATAACTTTGGCAAAACTGGAACCCACTCCCGGCAAATTTACCAATAATCCTGGCAAACCATCCCAGGATCTCATTGCATCTAGTTGTTGAGTAGGTAGCAAAACAATCATTGGTACTGCTAAAGAACCAAGTTCAGCAGTATTTGCCCCTACAGTAGTCAAGCATATGCTGCACTGGGATAGAATATCGTAGGCAGGATGACTAGTTACTAACTCTATAGTTAAGCCATTCTCTGTTTTCAGGATTGGAGATTCAGAGTCGATTAATTTCGCTGACTTGCTACCAAAAATCTCTACAAAAGGATTTTTCTGGGAATCTGCAAAACTAACTAAAGTTTCTAATTCTAAAGTCGGTGCGACAGGAATCACAAATTTTGTTTGCGGTCTTTTTGCATGAACGTATTCTGCGATCGCCAAAGTCAAAGGTACTCCCTGGGATAATTTTGCTGGTTTGGAGCCAGGGAGTAAACCAATCAATTCGCTGCTTGAGTGATGCAGTGAAGCGATTTTCCCATCTTTCCGCCTCCCCATCTCCCCATCTACCTGGGCTTCTGCCATCAAATCTCCCACAACTGTAAATTTATGCGCGTACTTTGGTGCTACTTGGTAAGCAACTTCTGGTTTCATCACACCAAAACGGTCAATCAGATTATGCCAGCGTGCTTTCCATTCTGCATAAACAACAGTGCGATAACCCAGTCTTTTGCCGATCGCCACAGCAAAAAATTGGTCACCACCAAGAAAAACAACAACGCCACGACTTCTCCAATCCCAATTTTCGCGAGTTTTTCCCCAGAGCAAAAATCCCCAAAAATGATCTGCTGATTGCACTCTGTCTACTTCTGGATAAGAACGGACAATATCTGCTTCTTTGCCACTGGCGTTCGGACAAGGAGATAAAACTACTGAGATTCTGATTTGCGATCGCTGTTGTGGGAGTTTTTGCCGCAATGCCTTTACTACTGGTCGGACCCACGTAGTTACCTCTCCGGGTCCATTCGAGAGAATCAAAATGTCAAAAGTCATTGGTCATTTCTCCTCCTCTGGCACTTTCCTACTCCCCCATATTCCACTCCCCAACTCCCGATTGCTGATATTTATTAAATAAAAATTTACATTATTGCAAGTAAATACTTTCAATCAATCTCAAAATTTGTAACAAAAAATTTCATTGTTTATATCGTTTTGTGTCAGATAGGCGACATAATCAGCATCCAGTAAGATTTTTCTGATAAAAAAAGACTGAAGATTTCCTAAAGAAGAGTCAAGAACACGCATCAAAGGAGCCTATCTGCATGTTCACCCACGTCAAGTCCACCATTAGACACATAGCTCCCGATTGCCTCAGGGGGCGTCATTTAATCAAGGTGGTCTATGTCGTGTTAGAGTCCCAGTACCAAAGTGCATTGTCACAAGCGGTGAGGGCAATTAACGCAAAAAATCCTAACGTGGCGATTGAAATCAGTGGCTACTTGATAGAGGAACTCCGTTTGCCAGATAACTACGATGAGTTCAAAAAAGATGTCGAGAGTGCCAATATCTTCATCGCCTCACTAATTTTTATAGAAGACTTAGCCCAGAAAGTAGCAGCAGCCGTAAAACCGCATCGCGATCGCCTAGACGTTGCCGTAGTTTTTCCATCGATGCCAGAAGTGATGCGCCTCAATAAAATGGGCACCTTTTCAATGGCGCAGTTAGGGCAATCAAAGAGTGCGATCGCCCAATTCATGCGTAAGCGCAAGGAAAAAGCCGGTGCTGGGTTTGAAGACGCGATGCTCAAGCTATTAAGGACTCTACCTCAAGTGCTAAAGTTCCTACCAATGGACAAAGCACAGGATGCCAGGAATTTCATGCTCAGCTTTCAGTATTGGCTGGGGGGTTCGCCAGAAAACCTGGAAAACTTCTTGCTGATGCTAGCCGATAAATATGTATTAAAAAATGTAGAGAATCGCAATGGCGCGTCTCTACAATACGAAGCACCGGTTGTATATCCAGACATGGGGATTTGGCATCCTTTGGCAACAACAATGTATGAGGATGTCAGAGAATATCTCAACTGGCATAACAGCCGTAAGGATATTCCCAAAGATTTGCAAGATCCCTTAGCACCCTGTATTGGCTTGGTATTGCAG
>JANZYY010000144.1 GCA_026419705.1 Fischerella sp. | reverse complement strand
GTACTGGAGCTTCAGCAAGTTAACGACCTTCGCGTTCCCACCAATCTTTAGCTTTTTGATAAAGCTGTTTCGCTTTCTTGGCAGATTTTCCTTGTAGATATTCTATCTCAGACTTGAAGTTACCATCAGAATCTAGAAAGTCTGGATGAAGTTGTCCAGGTGCAATCAGATATCGAGGTAGTTCCGGCTCAGGAGTTTTTACTTCGGTTGCAGATGGTGTTGACCATGACCAATCTGCTCGAATCCCAAGTTCGATTTTGTCATTTGGCTCTGCAACTCCAAAGCCGCTGCTCGTCTTTGCCCCGAAGCCATAAACCGTAAGCATATCGCGCACCCCTTCAATAACTCCCTTTAAGTCCTCAGCAACTTCACTGGCTTGCACCTCGCCCAAGGGAACATACAGCAAAACGAACTCTCCCGTTGCGCCAATGGGAACAGATTCAATCAGAATCGGATTTTTGCCCGCACCAGTTTTGCAATCGTGCGGATTAATCACTTCCAGTCCAATTTTGTTAAAGAAGGTTGGATAAAAATAAAGCCGACCTGAGAAGAAACCTGTTTTAGATAGATAACGGCGGACATATCGTCGATACCAGCGTGCCGAGTGGTCATCACTAAAGTTATCCAGGTAACCCTCAAACTCTTGACTATCGATTTCAGTTCCTTTCTCAGTACCGAATAATTTTGCAATACCAATTCGCCGTGCGACAAACTGTTTCTTATGGTTGCGATCGCTCTTTCTAGTTTCATCTAAACCAGACCACCATTCAACCAGCTTTTGCAGCATGGCGCTGTGCAGTGCTCCCTTCCAACTGCTGGGAGCAACCATTGGCGTTTGAAACACCTTATCTTTACGGACGGGGTGATCGAGCAGGTGAAAGGCGCGATCGTCTTTGCTCAGATAGGGTTTGCGCAATTTGAAGGGAATACGCAGCATGAAGCTGAGGGATGGCAGGTGGTTGAGGTCAAAGAATTTCGGCAGGAATTGAAATTCACTCGGAATAAAGTTGGCAGTCAACTGTTTTTGCCAAGTATCACGAACATAGGCAGCACTTTCTGTGTTGAGTTTTGCTTTTTTATCATTTTCTTCTTTTTTTGCAACAAACCAGAGATAAGCAAGATGAGGTTCGATCTGAACAGATTCTTTAGCAGATGTTTCTATCCTCTGTTTTGCTTTTCTTTGCTCTTGTTCTGCCTGTTGCTGTGCATTTTTATCTTTCTGTTTTTTTGCTTGCTTAATCTTTTCTGAAGCTTGTTTAAACTCTGCTACAGCTTGTTTTAGGTTATGTAACGGATCGCTCAGTTGCCATTTCTTATAGGCGTAATAGTCATACTGCATCATTCGCCTCCTACTGCAAACCTTAATTATCCCACAGCAAACTCCGTAAACTGGCGTTTGAAAGGAGAATGAAAGGCTAACACAATATCTTCTTTAGGTACACCGCGCTTCACCAGTACATTGGCAATTCCCCCTTCTGTGCCCATCATGCTGAATCCAAATTTTTCCATTCTTAATATCGAGATGCAAAATGCAGCCATACATGTGACGTTTGTTTGACCAGCCAACATGGACAACCTGGTAGCGTCGCGCACCACATCAAAAATCACTTCTGCTTCCACCTTTCATTACTAGCTTTGATATTGCTATATGCTTGCAATATCCCAAACCACTTGTCGATATTTTTCTACTTTTTCGGCGTTGCTAATTTCATGTATGATGCAGGATGTTGCTTCTGCCAAAACCTTTGACCAGACGCGTACGCCGCAGGCGTTCGGGCAGGGTAATTTCGCGTCTCTACATCTACATAGGATTCATACTTTGATTCAGCAACGCCACTTTTTCCATGGCACCATAACCTCCTCTTCGGGGTCATAAACGATGAGATGAATCTGATAGAGTCGGATCAATAATCGTGGTAACTCTAATGTAAAAAGGAGTCATAGGTATCAGCTGCCATTGCTGGGTAAAGCAGGCGAGCGGGCTGTTCTTGTTCCAGTGCAAGTTGATATTTGAGAAACTGCTCCAAGGTAGCATTAAATTCCATAGTAGTCGAAGGTGTTAAAAAGCTTTTGATTTCAATGGCAATTTTCTCTGAGCATCGTTCAGCCGCTAACAGTTATTCTGCCCCCAAATCGATCCGTCTTTTTCCAGAGCACGTCAACTACATCGCGATCGTGGCAAATATCTTTTGCCATGTATTTCGATTCCCCATCATTCCCAGAATGTTCAAATTTATGGCGACTGACACAAGCTATGCAGAAACGACTGGGCATTGCTTTCATTGGGTGTGACTGGATCTCTCGGTGAGTTCATTTCACGCCAGACTTTCAAAGTGTAGTTTTTATCCAGGTATTGGTGAATCGCATCTATGACCCTCTCCCTGTTCCAGCCATTACTATAGACTGGTGCTGTCTTAGGAATCCAGCCCCATACACGCATGACCGTGGTTCCGTTTTCATCGTAAGGGCGAGACATTTTGACCTTGGCAGCCATGCGTTCGCCGTCTGTTGTACCTGTTGTACCCATGATGAAATGGGGTAGATTTTCATTTCTTCTGAAAAGTTGCCGGAGGTCGTACTTCAAGTTAAAGGTGTCTTCCTCTGTAAATGCAGGGCGTGAGTCTTTGGGTTTAATTTTTGCCAGGAAAATGTTCTGTAGTGAGGGTAATTCTGCTAATTCTGGATATTTATGTTCGCCTTTGGTTTCCCAGAGCCAGTTATAGAGGGGTTGTGTGTCAATACGATCGCCGTCTATTTGAATCACACCAAACCCCATTTGAGAACGCGCTCCCAAGGACGACCAATCTGCAATGAACTGAACTAACCCACCAATGATTTCTGGCTTGCAATTGGGATGTAAGCTTTGAATCTTGAGGGTAAAAGTACCGTTTTTTGGAGTATTTGCCGGTTGTGGTTTGGTGTTCTGTGTCGGATCTGGGAAATACCAAGTTGGTGTCTTTTGTTTACTGTTCTTTGTGTAAGTTCGATTCGTTGTAATAGGGTGTTTAATGGTTGCATCAGAAACATTAATTTCCTGAACCTCCAACCGAAATCGGCGTTTCTGCCCCTCTGCACCGAAAATTTTGCAGACCTCGCAAAGTCCGTTTTTGGATGAGCATTTCTGCTGATCGGTTGGATCGCTGGCATTCTCACCCAAACCGCGTACCAGGACTTCCATCCACCAGCGGAGACTGCCGAGGAGACCAGTTTCGTGGATGCGATCGCACTTGCCGTCTACGCCGCCTGTCCAGAGGGGAGTCAGGGTTTGAATTTTGACTTCCATTATTAGTGGATGATAATCATTTACTCAAAAGTGTTATTAGCATAACATAAATCCTTTCAAGGTCAGATCGTCAAGGGAAAGTTAAAAATCTAACATATATTGCCAGTAACAAAAGAAAGCAGAGGGGCGAAGTTTTGTATCTGTCTTGGTAGTGGTTGAGGTGTATGGTTAAGTCATATTCACAATTATCAAGTGAATTCAGATTCAATTGATATGATTCCCTTTATCGTCAGGGCTTTCCTCACCCTTTTTGTGGTTCTCGATCCCATCGGATTAGTGCCAATTTTCTTAACATTGACTGGACAACATTCTCCGAAAGTGCAAGCACGGATTGCTCGCCAAGCCGTTTTGGTTGCTGGAGGTATTTTGTTTAGCTTTGCGTTGTTTGGTAATGCACTGTTACGTTACTTGAGCATCCAAGTTGAGGCATTCCAAATAGCAGCGGGGATTTTACTGTTGAAAATTGCAATTGATATGGTATTCGGCCAGCGTGAGCGAGAAACTAAAGCAGAGAAAATAGAAGCTCAAACTCGAACGGATATCAGTGTTTTCCCTCTGGGAACTCCGCTGATTGCCGGACCTGGGGCTTTAGCAAGTATTTTGATCTTGGAAGGAGAAGCCACTGTCTACCCATTTGGTACAGGTATTATTTTGGGCATCATTACGTTTGTGTTATTCTTAGTCTATGGTTCCCTGGCGATCGCTCAACAGTTCACCCGTTGGCTGGGTCAAACTGGGATTAATGTGATTTCCAGGGTATTAGGAATTTTGCTAGCAGCATTGGCGGTGCAGTACATCATCGACGGGGTAATCGCGTTGATTAAGGTAAAACTCAAGATGTAGTTGCTATGTGATGGTTTGTTGTACCAATTCCCTTGAAGTGGGAAACATACGTAGATTCCCCGATCCCTTTACAAAGGGAAGGTATACAGAAGCATTTGTATCAAACATTTAGGGAAATGGTATTACGGTCATTGCAATCAATAAGGATGTGTTGCAAACATTTATTAAATCGGTATAACTTAACGGTATTATCCCATTCTTCGTTGCGAGAATTTAAAATTTAAAATCTTGTTTCAAACTGAATTTCTCCTCGACTTTCATCACTTAAATTCGTAGAACCTCGTAAAATAAATTGGTCGTTGAGTTCGTAAAGCAGGTTGTAACGGAAGGATTCATTGGCATTAAAAACCCGCGATACAGAAAAAGAAGCATTGTTAAAGACAGCGATCGCTGCTTCTGCTGCTAAACTGAGTACAGAAGCATCCCCTTTAGCATTAGTCTCGATAGTTGGAAACACTTGGAACGATCTCAAGCCAATCGTCTCAGCAAATTGGCTAATAGCTCCTTGGAATGCTGAAAACAAAGGAGAACTAGTTAGGGTAGCAATTCCTATGCTCGTTGGATCTGCTTGGCCAAAGACGTTGAGAAAAGAACCTCCCAATAAAGCAACTATTTCTTCTTCACTACGAGCAGGTTCACTAGTCAATTTGAGATTTTCAGATATTTTACTGGCAGGTCCTTCTACACTTGCTTGAATGCGAACGGTGTTGAAAGTGCCTAAGGTATTTGCAGAAGTATCACTAATTTCGGTTGATGAAGGTGTTGTCGGTAAACGACTGCCAATGGCCTCTGGGATAAATGTGACTAATCTTACATCTAAATTCGGGTCAAATCCTTGTTTAGGAGTAAATGTTGCTGTTTGTTTGTA
This sequence comes from Fischerella sp., assembly GCA_026419705.1. Classification (GTDB taxonomy): domain Bacteria; phylum Cyanobacteriota; class Cyanobacteriia; order Cyanobacteriales; family Nostocaceae; genus PCC9605. Next base: position 5,421 of record JANZYY010000144.1, on the reverse strand, counting down.
ACCGCGAGCTAAGGTAAATTGAGTAACAAATAAATTTACTTGACCTCGTTGCAGACTAATCACTCCTTGGGGACGGGGATTAGCCAAAGTACCATTGAGGGTAACATCTCCTTTTGCCACAAAGCTGAACAATGGCTGTTGAGTAACGCGAACATTATCATCTAGGATGACTTGGAAATCTGCAAATTCTACAGGTAAATTCATTGCTGTTTGATTAGGAGGAGTTGGGGGAACAACTGTAGGCTTTTGCAGAGATATCTCACCATTCGTTACAGCATCAGCAGGAGGTTTTGCACCTGTAGTTGTAGAAGCAGCAGGATTTTGTCCTAGAAATATTTCGCCTTGTTTGAGCCGAACATTTCCGCCAAGTTGGGGGGTTTGCGCTGTTCCTCTAATCGTGACATTGCCACTAACTCCTCCTTCATACAATTGAGGTAAACTTAGCCTGAGGTTTTCTAACCCAACCGTGAGCGGATTTGTGGCTGCTTGCTGTAGTGCGTTCTGAGTGGCAAAAATAGGCAGAATCCCAGTCGCAGTTAATTGTCCTTGACTGTATTTTCCTTGAAGACCTGTAACTATAAAGCGATCGCCTGCAAACCGAACTATCCCTGTCACATTTGTCACTGGTTCGGAAAGATTTTGGGCTTTTAAAGTCGCATTTTTAACTGTAGCGATGCCATTAGTACTTGGTTGGTCTAAAGTACCCTGAATGTCTAAGTTTACTTGCCCCTGCCCATTTACCCAGTTCACTTGATCGGTAAAGGCGTTTAATATTGCTAAGCCTTCATCTTGCACATTTGCTTGGATATCAATTTGATTATTATCTGGTTCAACCTGAGCGAAAGGCAACGCCAGTGGGATGCTACCTGTAATTTGTACTGGTTCTGTGCCTGTCCCTGCTACTGAAACAGTACTGCCAAAATTTAAACGAGCATTGTTATAGTTCAAACTTACTTGCGCGTTCTCAACAGACTGATTGTTGATGCTTCCATTCACCAGCGCTATCTCTCCAATGGCACTGGGATTGTTCAAACTACCCGCAAGAGTCAGCAGCGCATTGAGCCTACCCGCAATTTCTACAGGTAAGTTTGGTAAAAAAGGCTCGATTAGTTCTACAGGGAATGCTTCTACTCGCGCTTGTCCAGATAATTGTTGCTGACTCAACTGTCCTGCGAAAGCTAGGAGTGACCCGTCCAAGTTCACCCGTAGGGGAAGCAATCTGAAAACGCCATTTTCAAAATTGCCATTAGCAACGACTTCATTAATTTTATAATCACCCCATACCCAGTCAGAACCAGTAAAATTAAAACTGGCATTCAACCCTGTTTGCAAAGAGCCTGTGACAGCAATCTGTCCGTCGATCGCACCGCTCAATTCTGCCAGTGTAGGTATGCGAGCCTGTTGTTGCTGTTGCTGTGTCTGCTGCTGTGCTACCCGGTCTAGAATTTTTGAGAAATAATCTAATTGTGTCAGTAAAGGCGCATCTGGCAAACTTACAGGTTTTGTTTGCAGTGCTTCTGCACCAGCAAGATCCGGAGGTTCCAGACCAGTTGCTAAATCTTCAAAACCAAAGATATTCAAAGCTTGCAAGATATTCTCAATTCTGCCTTGGTCGAGACTCAGCTGAAATTGCAATGGTTGCTTACCTGTAGTTGGTAACTCTCCACTGAGTAAGTAACGGCTTTGACCTTGCTGCCATTGACCCTGTTGTAAGCTAAAAGTACCATCTGCAAAACTGATACGTCCTCGGAATTGGTCGCCTGTAATTCTGCCAATTCTGGGTTGAGCTATGGCTACATCTCCGACAACGCTAAACTCGTCTAGATTGATTGCCAAGTTCCCTGATAAATCTCCAGTCACGGGCCTTAAATTTGCGTTATCAGGAAGAAAACTTCTCAGTGCTGCGATGGGAAACTTTTGGACGTTAACCAGCAGGTTGTCTCCTTCTGTTCTACCAGTAGCTACACTGCGATCGCGTCTAATCAAAAATGAAATTGGGCGATTATTGGGATCGATATTAAAAGTAATTCGGTCTTGTTTGCCAGTCAGTTGCAATTGGGTTCCTTGCTCTGGTTGATAATTTACCTGACCAGTTAATACCGGATCGAATGCCAAATCGTTGACTGCAAAGTTCTCTAGCTGGATATTTCCAGAAGCGACGGGAGTAGTGGGAGTACCTGTAACTTTGCCCGTGAAATCAACTGTACCCGCAACTGCAACATTACCAGGCAGTTGGAAGGGAAGATTTTGCAGGTTATAATTCCGTGCTGTTACATCCAAGTTAAAGCCTGTCACCTGGGGTGTTTCCTGGGTTTGAACTGCCACAGTACCCGCAGCCCGCAAACCAGGCGCAGTCGCTTGTATAATTCGCAACTGTTCACCATTCCAATTAAATTGGGCGGTCAACGGTTGTTGGAGCTGTGCTAAACCTTGGGAAAGGCGTACTTGTCCGGCGGCTTGAATATTTGCAAGTTGGAATGATTCAGTAGTTCCGGCTACACGCACTTCACCATTCAGTCTTCCCCGCAACTGTTCTGATAAGGTACTGAGTTGAACTTGGGAAATATTGGCTAAAGTTTGCCAGCGACCTTCATCTAAGCGAATATTTCTCAGATTCACAGTGCCATCTGCTACACGCAAGTTTGCTTGTCCCGTGGCTTGAATATTTGCGAGTTGGAAAGCATCAGTAGTGCCTGAGACATTAAACTCACCGTTGACCACTCCCCGATACTGAGGTGGTACTTGGGGAAAACGGCTCAGTTGAATGCCATTAGCAGCAACAATACCCTGCCAGCGTTTTTGGATCAGTTGTCCTCTGGCCGTGACTGTACCTCCTGCTACTTTAGCAACAGCATCCTGTAGTCGAACGATTCCTTGGTTACTGGCGATCGCTGCTTGGAGTTGAGCAGGGTAGGTAGCAGCTGGTGCTTGCAACTGTACTATAGTTTGGAGATTATTGGGAACACCAGAAATCTGAGTGTTTGCTGATACACTGCCGATTTGGATTCCAGGTGAAGCATTGTAAGTTTTAGCGATCGCATCTCCTGGTAGATTTTGCCCCTGCAAATTGACAGCAATCCTGTTTTGATTTCCTAACTCCACTCGACCACTACCTGTAATTTTGCCTCCGACATTTGGAGTTGCTTGGATGTTGGCAAAGACAAGCTCATTCGGAGTCAGCCGTAAGCCAGTGCTAATGTTATTAAAGATCAAACGGTCAATTTGAGCAGTTTTGACAGTATTAACAGTTCCTGTCACAACTGGTTTTTGCAGTGCTCCCTGCACATTGAAATTTGCTTGCACCGCTCCAGCCACAGGAACAGGTAAATTCGCTTGGAAACTGTCTACAACGTTCTTCAGATCAACTGGTTTCACCTCAGCCTTGAGGTTGTAACCAGTTTTGGTATTGATTGTTCCCTGAGCTTGGATGGGAACGCTACCGTAGCGCGCAGTAATCTTTTTAAGGTCAATCTTTTGCCCTTGAAAATTAATTTTACCTGTGGTATTGGTAATTATACTGGGACTGTTAGGAATTTGTGCAGTAATTTGATTTAGTCCTACAGTTCCGAAAACGGCAATATCTGGCTGAGTGGGTTGTAATTGGATTGTTAAGTTGCTATCCACTCGGCCGCCTTGTATGTCTACTGGCGACGCCACTAACCGGGATAGATGGGAGGCGAGTAAATTAGAAGCGTTAATTTTGAGGTTAGTTTGTCCCGCATTTGGGCGGGTGTTACCAATGATTTGCAAGTCGCCCCCCTGAGCGGGTTGGCTGTTAAATCTAAAGGTAATCAGTTCGTTTCGTTCTAAAAAGCGAGCTAAGCCGTTGACCTGATTAAACCCTACAACAGCTTTAGGTTTGTTTGTTTGGGAAGTTGGTTGTAAAACAACATCTCCATTTTCCACCTGAATACTGTTCAATTCTGTTTGAATCAAACCAGGCTTTTCTTCTGGACTAACCTTAATTTCCGTCGTCAGCCAACGACCTTGTTTATCCTGTTCAATGTAGACATTTGGCTGGATTAACCTTACATTTAACTTTAAAGTCCGCTGCAATAGTAGTTGCCAAGGATCAAACTGTACTTGCACAGCCTCAGCTTTCAGATTGTCTGGATCTGTAGGAGTTGCGGGTACTGATAATGAGCCAAACCGCAGGCTATTTAAAGAAAAATCTTCGACTTTTCCTACCTGTACGGGTCGTCCGAGTAATTGCTGAAGGTTGGTTTCTACTAGCGGTGCTAATCTTTGGTTGATAAACATCCAAGCCCACCAAGCACCTCCGACGATTCCAACCAACAAAATCACACCTAGAGCAATACTGGTGCGACTTAATAAGACGAACCAGAAACGTCTGTGGGAATTAGACTGGGGTTGATTACCCGGATCGGGAGAACCTGTCATCTTTGTTTTGGGGGTGTTGCTCTAGACGTATAGCTAGGAATACTCCTTTGTGAATCTACAAAACATCTATCAGAAGCTAGGGAAGTAGAAACACAGAAGTAACGCCTGCGGAGGACTTGGGACGCACCTGACACGGGGAATCAATCAAGGTGCAGCACAACTTACGGTCGCGTGCGATCGCCGTTGCTCACCTATATTAGTTGGGTCATATGCTGTCAGCACCACCTCACCCCGATTGTTGAGTATCCACCCCCTAGCTGGTACTATCTTGTTGATAGTTGCAGTTGGGGGAGTTGACTTTACAGTCATACTAGCAGCATTTGCTGTACTAATAGCTGGTGCGATTAAATCTACTCGCACATTGTCGCTACTAATCATCTGATTGGGATTTGAGGGCAATCCACCCCGTCCAGAGATGATAAATTTACTTTCTGTACCACGCTGACAGGGATTTTGGGCAATTTGTTGGGTGGGATCTACAAAATTTTCTGGTAATTCAACTAACCCGCGATTGGGTTCAGCCTCTGGGGTATTCAGTTGCACCGTGCCACTAAACTGCGGGCCAAGCTCAGATGAAGCAGTGATTTCGCTATCTGGTGACAAGAAAATACCTTGAGCGTTAACTGTGACGTTTCCACCAAAGCCTTGTTGAGCATTAGCGCTAATTGTACTATTCTCCAACGCAACTAAACTGCCAGTATCGATAGCGATGTTACCCCCTGTCGCCGTTCCTGTGGCGTTAGTTGTGATGTTGCTATTACGACGCAAGATTAAGTCGCGGGAGTTGAGGATAATATTGCCTTGTCCACCACTAGTATTAGCACTGATAGATGCTTGATTGTCCAGTCGAATGTCTTTGCTTGTTGTAACTTTAATATCACCTGCTGCACCATTTCCGGAATTACTGGTAGAGAGTCTAGCACTATTAGTCAAAGAAAGCGATCGCGCAGTGATATTAATACCACCAGCATTGCCTACAGCTAATGAGTCAACACCGCTATAAATACCGCTGCTGTTGAC
>JANZYY010000143.1 GCA_026419705.1 Fischerella sp. | reverse complement strand
GCCAAGGACTATGATGGTTGGAATTGCCGTCCAAAATACTTCTAAGGGTAAATTGCCCTCAATAGGCAGACCATCTGTATCATCGCCCTTACGATGACGGAACTTCACCAAAAAAATCAAAATGGTTCCTTCTACCACTACAAACAAAGCAGTGGCAATTGTCACCATAATGTTGAAAAACCCGTCTACTAAGGGCGCTTGTTCAGATGCCTGTATCGGCAGTAGACCATGATTTTGACCAACCCAAAGGCTGAAGAGTGTGATGATTACCCCAGCAACTAGGGTTAACAGCGAAACAGGAATTTGTTGCATACATACCTGCTCTGAAAAACGTCGTTCAAGGTGTGACTCTCGCCTGTTTTATTCCAGCTTGATGTATAACCCACGCCAGAGAAGAGAATAATTTTGTTTAAGCCTGGAAATTGTCAAGGTTGTTGGTAGTTTCTTGTTGATTGTTGATGGTTATTAGTTGATTATTCCAAACAACAAACAACAAACAACAAACCAGACGGAGCATTTTGCAAATATGTTGGATTGCTAATGGTATTACACCTTCTGAACCCAAGTTCTGTTACTTATTAATTGTCGAGGCGATCGCCAGACTTTGGTGGGAATTTAAACATCTTTTAACTTATCTTTCTTGATTCAAAGCTTCCATACATATAAATCAGTCGGTTATATAATTCATTTTAGATGAGGCTAGTTTTCCAGCAATTTTTAATCTGTTAATAACTAACATTTGCTGTTCACAAATTTGTTTATTCTGAACCTGACTGAGATTTTTAATAAAAAAAGAGAGCATTCCCCTCTAGCTGTCATAGTATGCTTTTTCTTCTTGTCTACGAGCCGTCCTTTACAAATAAAAAATACTACTCATACTTAGTTGTTCAATTCAACATGAGTGTAGCAATTTTTCGGGCAAATTCTTGAGCAAGCTTCGCAGCCAATACAGTTTTCTGGATGGGCAACAGTCATCACTTTTTTTTCAATTTCATCATCATCTTCATCGTCTACGAATTGGCCTTCTTCGTTCATTGCCCGCAACAATAGCACATCATGTCCGCAAATTTTAAAGCATCTGCCGCAGCCGATGCACTTATGTTCATCTATTGACTGCACGAATTTGGGTGTCCAAGTTTTCCCACCAAATGTCAATCCTGTTAGTACTCCCATGAATTTACCTTTTGCAACTTGTCTATAACTATATTTGCGCTGTTACACTCATCCTACCATAACCTTAATTATCTGTTTTAAATGTTCAAACATAACGATTTACATAGTCATAATTTCTTAACTTTCACAAGTAAGAATGGCTAATTTATTTAGTTTAATTACCCAGCTAAATAAAATTATTTATTGATAATAGTGAGTGCTGATTTAACAACCACAAATATGTATGTTGCTAGTACATTGACAAAATAACTAATGATTGCTTGTTAATCACTAATAGCCTATCACTTTCAAAGTAATGCAGAGGTTTACGATCGAGATGATATTTTTTTGCAATAACTTTGCACGCTCGACATCTTGCACCACGTGCCCGGCACCGCTTCACATCTGGCAGTAGTTGCTATGACCTCAAACTTTTGCTGCTTTTTGGGTTGTCTACCTGTGGTAGCCGCTTTGTGTCTACGAACTTCTACTTTTCTTGATTTTGTGATTTTTGCTTACAAAGCATGACTGGAAAACAGAAAAATGTAAACCAATTGACAGAATAATAATTTTTGTTAAATATTAATATTATTAATAATCTCGTTTCAAAGTACCGCTTTACAGGTTTTTATTAAAGGTAAGATATGCGGCTGTTGTTGAGGAGGAAAAATTTCACAAAATTTATCTTTTGCTCATTCCGAACAACTTTATAAAAGTATTTGTGAAATGTATAGATAATCCAGATTTCAATTAGATTCTGTCAGCTTATTAAGCATAGAATAGCTTCCAATTGGATGGTAAGTCCGAATATAGATGTGGGTGGTTAATACGGCAATTCAAATCTATTTTGCCGAAAGAATAGGGTAGTGAGTAGTGAATAAAGAGGACGCATCCAGGAAATTTGAGCCAAACATCTCAACGAGTAAAGTGGCAATAGCCTTATGCCTTATACAATTCCTAACAATAGTTGCGTTGGATGTGACAACTGCCGTCCCCAATGTCCTACAGGTGCTATCAAAATCGAGAACGATGAATACTGGATTGATCCGTGCCTTTGTAATGATTGCGAAGGTTACTATCCCGAACCACAATGCGTGATAGCTTGCCCTACAAATTCTCCCATGCCTTGGCATGCAAAAAGAGGTAGATGCAAAGTAGATCTAAGAGAGGTTACTAGTCCAGATTTATTTTCTAATGGAAAGAGTAACCCATTTGCTTCAGCAATTGTGATTTGGGAAGCTTGCAATGTGTTGGCGCAACGCACATCGTTAGCTTGGGAAAAAGATGAACAAGGGAACCTACGTTATCATCGCCAAGTTAGCCAAGGTAAGGGAGCGATCGCTTTTCATCTGACTAAATCACCCGATAGTAGCGATCCTGTATCAGAGTTAGGGGCAATTGCAGCGCTGGATATTAGAGCAGCTTGCATTCATTTAATCTTTGCAGCTTATGCTACAGCTTTAGAGCAGCCTTGGCAGCAAGAGTTTATTCTTGACGAGCGTCAACTTGAGAAATATTTGGGCTTAGAGAAACGCAAAGACTTGAGCAAGCATGTCAAGCTGACTTTAATTAAAAACTTGGTACAGCAAGCTTGCTCACTCATCATTTCTATTGACTGGCCTCAACAAGGTATGATCAAGGGATTTTCTGTAGAACAAAGCCGTTTGTGGCAATTAGTAAAAATTCAGCACCATTTTCAAGAAGATGAACTCGGATGTAAATATCTTGTTGGGTTAACCTTTAAAGTCAAAGCGGGAACTTGGGCCCAATATTTCCTAAACAAACAAGCATGCAAGGAACGAACCGCATTTTATCAATATGGTAGCTTGCCAAAATCCTTATTAACCACAGTCATGAGTATTTGGCAGCAACATGAAGGCGCGGCGCGACTAATGCTGTGGTTGCTGTTTAAAACCAAAATGGGTGCTTCTCAGCGTATCACAGTTCCTACCTTAATGCGCGTTGCCTACGGTGAGGAGAAAATCGCTTTAGCGTGCAGACAAAGAGAAGAACGCAAACGAGTTTTACGAACTTTTGAACACGATCTAGAGGTTCTCAATCATTATGGTATGAAACCGGTATTTGACCCAGTCACATACCCACCAGCCATACAACCTTTATGGGCAAAACTAGTCGATATTCCTGAAGATCCAGACGAAGCATTAGAATTTTGGATTAATGATGGCAGCAACGGTTCTCGCTTGACAGACATCAGCCCTCGTGGCAAGTGGAATCTGCTAATGAATGCCCGGATTTTGTCTTTCACGCTACCACCAGATTGGGAACAGCAACTGGCAGACTCAGAAAAAAAGCAGCGAACTACAAAAAACAAAAGAAAAACCAAAACCACGGCTGATTTACTTGGCGAACAAATTTCGCGGGCACGAAAAAACTTGAATCTTTCGCAAAGAGAATTAGCAAAGTTAGCAGGTAAAAGCCAAAGCTGGATTCGCGACATCGAAAAAGGCCGCCTCAAAGTCAAATTAGAAGACCAAGTAGTTTTACGCAAAGTTTTGGGTATAGCTTAATTCATCGCTGCTCTTACCCAAACTCTGCATTTAACCTTTGCTTGATTTCTGGCGTTGCAGAGACTGGAAGATGAATTTATTTTCTATTACAAATAGAAAACTCAATTCTTGGTGTCTTAGCGACTTAGTGGTTCATTGTTTACCCTGTTTAGTGCAACGCCTGATTTCTGAAGACTCGGCTCTATGATTTGAATATCAAATCAAAAAATAACCACCCAAAGATACACATTGAGTGGTTATTGTTAGTGTAAATTTGTGAATTGCTAGTTGCTGGTTGCTTGTTTCAAGCAACAAACAGCAAACAACAATCAACATTACTTAGACTCGGTGAAATCTGCATCAATAACATCATCACCACTGCTAGAAGAGGAAGCGCCATCAGAAGTGCCTGTGGGCCCAGCAGAAGCACCAGCGCCTGCTTGTTGGTAAATGTTACTACCAACGGCAAACAGTGCTTGTTGCAGTTCTGGCATCAGTTTCTTGATCTGCTCATCATCTTCCTTAGAGATAGCATCCCGCAGGTCTTTCACCAAACCTTCAACTTTGCTCTTGTCAGCTGCACTGACTTTATCACCCAATTCTTGCAACTGTTTTTCGGCTTGGTATGCCAAGGAGTCAGCTTGGTTCTTGCGATCGATTCTCTCGCGACGTGCTTTGTCTTCAGCCGCATGAGATTCGGCTTCTTTGACCATCCGCTCAACCTCAGACTTATCGAGAGTTGAAGCACCTGTAATGCTAATGGACTGCTCTTTACCTGTACCTTTATCCTTGGCAGTGACATTGAGAATCCCGTTGGCGTCAATATCGAATGTTACTTCGATTTGGGGTACGCCGCGCGGTGCGGGAGGAATACCGTCAAGACGGAAGGTTCCAAGGCTCTTATTATCGCTTGCCATTTCCCGTTCGCCCTGGAGGACGTGAATTTCTACATTAGTTTGACCATCCACGGCGGTGGAGAAGACTTCTGATTTCTTGGTGGGAATGGTGGTGTTGCGAGGGATAATCTTGGTCATTACGCCACCCAAGGTTTCTACACCCAAGGACAGCGGTGTCACATCTAACAGCAAGATACCCGTGACATCACCAGCTAGCACACCAGCTTGAATAGCAGCACCGACTGCTACCACTTCATCAGGGTTAACGCTTTGGTTTGGGTCTTTACCGATGAGCCGCTTCACTAAATCTTGGACGGCGGGAATCCGGGTAGAACCACCAACTAACACCACTTCGTCAATGTCGTTCTTAGTTAATTTCGCATCGCGGAGCGCTTGCTCTACAGGAACGCGACAACGGTCGATTAAGTCAGAGCAGAGTTCTTCAAACTTGGCGCGAGTTAGCGTCATATCCAAGTGCTTGGGTCCATCCTGGGTAGCGGTAATAAATGGTAGGTTAATTTCCGCTTGGGTGACGCTGGAAAGTTCAATTTTGGCTTTTTCTGCAGCTTCAGTCAGACGCTGTAAAGCTTGTCTGTCTTTACGCAGGTCGATACCTTCTTGTCTTTTGAATTCTTCTGCTAAATAGTCAACGATTTTCTTATCAAAGTCATCACCACCAAGGTGGGTATCACCAGAAGTAGCTAAAACTTCAAATACACCTTCACCGACTTCGAGGATGGATACATCGAAAGTACCACCACCAAGGTCAAATACAAGGATGGTTTCGTTGCTCTTCTTGTCCAAGCCATATGCTAAGGAAGCTGCGGTAGGCTCGTTGATAATCCGCAATACTTCAATCCCGGCAATTTTACCAGCGTCTTTGGTGGCTTGGCGCTGAGAATCGTTGAAGTAGGCTGGAACTGTGATTACGGCTTGAGTTACCTGCTCACCCAGGTACTTGCTGGCATCTTCTACCAATTTGCGGAGAACTTGTGCCGAAATTTCTTCGGGTGCAAACTGTTTGCCTGCAACAGGACAATCCAACTTCACATTGCCGCTACTATCCCGCAGCACTTTGTAAGAAACTTCAGTTGCTTCGTGCGTGATTTCGTCGTATTTACGTCCGATGAAGCGTTTTACGGAGTAAAAGGTATTTTCTGGGTTCATCACTGCTTGCCGCTTGGCAATTTGGCCCACCAAGCGATCGCCATTTTTGGCAAATGCCACAACTGACGGTGTTGTCCGAAAACCTTCTGCGTTAGCAATAACCGTGGGTTTACCACCTTCCATTACTGCGACGCAGGAGTTTGTCGTACCTAAGTCAATTCCAACTACTTTTGCCATTGTAGGTGCTGGCTCCGTATAACTACAAATGAATGAATGGGAGTATAAAGGGCTAATTTTTGAACCAACTGATTTAATAAGCAGCTAGTCCAGCATTAATACCTTTGGTTTTACTAAGGTAAAAACCCAGGATGATGCTGATGATATATATACTGAGCCTGTATCACCAGTCCATGAAGGGTGGTTTTCCGAACCTGATTAAGGGCGGTTATGCTTCATGTTTCTAGTTGGCTCATATATTTATTTGCCTTCACTTCGTCTAATGTTATGAGAATTAATACTTCTAGAGATTCGGGTGAACCGTAATCTAAGGGTGGTATTTGCCGTCTTTTGTAATTGTGGGTGGTTGGTGGTGAGCCAGCGCGGTCTTGGGCGAGACCCACAAAAACCCGTCAGGGCGGCTGATCGCAGGGTACCGTACCCGAAAGGTTAGTAGGGGCGAAGATTATCTTTCGGTTCAAACTGACAATTTATCTTCTAAACTCGCCCGTACAGTAGTTAGTAAGTTGATGGGGTGATTTTATGTCCGCCGAACAGAATCAGACTACTGTCTTGAAATTCCCCGAGTCTTTTGATAAGGTGAATTTTGTCCCAGTATCCATAATTTTTGGATATTGCGATCGCAGTTATTCCAGGTACTTATTTTTTGCTGACAAGCAGTTTGGCAATACGAGGGCGATCGCGGTTTGGTCAAGCCCGCAAGCACATGAGTTGGTATGCGAAAGGCTTTGTTGGTGCTGCTCAGTTGCGTGCACAGCAGGCGTTGCAGCGACGAGGTGTAGATTTAATTGACGAGCGATCGCAAGGCTAGCAGATGGGTATGAAATTATTGAAGAACATCAGTTGGCGATCGCACATTAGTGATGTGTTGGGATGCGATCCCATCATCGCTCAAATAGCAACAAATAAAAATTGACCAGACGTTTCAAACAGCGTGTCAATAAAGGGAAGTCGATCAAAGTTTAGCCTTGACAACTTTAAGTGTTTTTAGGCTAGCATCTGCACACCCTCCGATCGATCCACCCATGGCTTGAATGTGTTGCAGATATTCCAATGCAGGTTTAGTAATAACTTCTCCTGGCATTAACGCGGGAATTCCTGGGGGATAAGGACAAACAATTTCAGCACAGATTTGTCCTATAGTTTCTTGAGCAGGTAATGTTTCCGTTGTCGCGAAAAAAGCTTCACGAGGCGAGATGCGCATAGAATTTTCCATTTCAAAAATATTACTACATAAAACCTCACCCCCAAACCCCCTCTCCTTTGAAGGAGAACAAGAGGCTAGTTTAGTCAAAGCTTGTACCAAATGCTCAATATCCTTTTGGGTGTTACCCAAACTGATGATAAAGGTGAGATGTTGTAAGGATGCAAATTCTGCTGTGACGCTGAATTGTTGGTCAAGAATTTCTTCTGCAGCAAAGCCAGTCAAACCTAAACCAGAGACAGTGACAGTTAGGCGTGTTTTGTCTAAAGCGATAAATCCTGGAGATCCCCCCAACCTCCCCTCCCAAGGGAGGCGAGAAAAACCTATTTCTTGCTTGGGAAGGGAAGACAAAGGGGGGATCTGCAAAATCGATAATCCCGGAATTTGGGCAATTCGCGTTCTCGCCTCATCCGCTAGTCGCAGTGTGTAGGACATCAATTCTTTGCCATGCAGCGCCATTTGTTGACGTGCTGCATCTAGGGAAGCTAGGAGTAAATAACTGGGGCTAGTAGATTGTACTAGCTGCAATGCTTTACTGAGGCGATCGCGATCAATTTTGTCACCTTGAATATGTAGCATCGATGCTTGAGTCATAGCACCCAGGGTTTTATGAATGGATTGTACGGTTAAATCTGCCCCTGCTTGCAAGGCGGGAGTGGGTAGTTGGGGATGAAAGGCAAAGTGGGCACCGTGGGCTTCGTCTACGAGTAAGGGAATATTATATTGGTGGGTAATTTGAGCGATTGCGTTGACATCTCCACAAACACCGTAGTAGGTAGGATAAACCACCATCACTGCTTTAGCATCGGGATGCTGTTCTAGTGCTGCTTTGACGGCGGTGGGGGGGATGCTGTGGGCAATATCTAAAATTGGGTCGTATTCTGGATTGACAAAAACTGGCATAGCACCAGAGAGAATTAATCCCGCGATCGCTGAGGAATGAACATTACGCGGCAGAATAATTTTATCGCCAGTGCCGCAGGTGGCGAGAATAGCCGCCTCAATTCCACCAGTAGAACCATTGACAAGAAACCAAGTATATGATGCACCGAATGTCTTTGCCGCTAGTTGTTGTGCTTGTTGGATAACGCCGTTAGGTGCAAAGAGATTATCCAACTGTGTTAATTCTGGTAAATCGGCACGAAATACGGCTTTGCCAAAAACATCAGCTAACTTCGGGGAAATCCCCACACCTTGTTTATGTCCTGGAGTGTAGAAAGGCGCGTGAGGACGTTCTGCACAGACTTTTAAGGTGTCTAGTAAAGGTGTTTGATTTTGATTGAGCATTTTTATCTACGATTACGGATAGACACGGATGAAATAGGTAATAGGTAATGAAAAATAAAACTACCAATTACTAACTACTGAAGAAAGGCAGGGGGCAGAAGAAAAAATTGTAAACTTTGACACATGAGTAAGTTCTCTCTGCTCTGTCATGCGGTCTAGAGCACCTACTTTTAAGTATGGAGGAAAATAAATGCGTAGCAACTTTATTAAATCCCTCGCATTTATGTGTAGGGATACATAGCTGCCTTTTGTCTTCTTAACCCTTCTCCTGTAAATTTAGATAAATCATCTAGATGTAACTAATTGGAAAGATGTCGGCACAGTTGCTTGTCGTCTAGGTTGGAAAAGTCGAATAATTTCAAAAGACTTACCATGATTTATCTCAATCCCGCTCCTCTACCGAACGAACCACAAATTCCCGATCCAGAACCGAATCCTTTACCCCGTCCTGAACCAACACCAGGACCAACAATTCCCCAACCAATCCCACAACCTGTACCTGGACCCATACCTCAAACAGTTCCCGGTCCGATTCCCCAGACAGTTCCTGGACCAATTCCCCAAACAATCCCTGAACCTGTTTAAAATTGATTTCGTGATCGTTTGAACTCAAAAACCTAAATCTAAAATGCTCAGAGCCGGGATTGTCGGACTTCCCAACGTTGGAAAATCTACGTTATTCAACGCTTTAGTTGCTAATGCTAAGGCAGAAGCTGCTAACTTCCCTTTTTGTACGATTGAACCCAATGTCGGCGTTGTTGCAGTGCCAGACGAGCGGTTAAATGTTCTTGCTAAGATTTCCAATTCGGCACAAATTATCCCGGCCCGTGTTGAATTCGTGGATATTGCCGGTTTGGTCAAAGGTGCGAGTCAGGGTGAAGGACTAGGAAACCAATTTTTGTCCCACATCCGGGAAGTAGATGCCATTGTTCATGTGGTACGTTGTTTTGAAAATGATGACATTATCCACGTCGCTGGTTCGGTGGATCCAGTGCGTGATATTGAAACCATTAATTTAGAGCTTGGTTTGGCTGACTTGGCACAAATCGAGCGTCGTATAGAACGCACCCGCAAACAAGCTCGTGCTAGCAAAGAGGCGCAGTTTGAATTAACAGTACTAGAAAAGTTAGCTGCAGCATTAAATGAAGGAAAATCGGTGCGGCAACTTAGCTTAACACAAGAAGAAGCAGCAGTAATTAAACCATTGGGACTACTGACTGCCAAACCAATCATTTATGCTGATAATGTCTCTGAAGATGAATTAGCAACTGGTAATGAATACGTAGAAAAAGTGCGGCAAATTGCAGCGACTGAAAGTGCTCAAGTCGTTGTAGTTTCAGCACAAGTGGAAGCAGAATTAATTGAATTAACAGAAGAAGAAAGAGCAGATTTTCTGGCATCTTTGGGTGTGAAAGAAGGTGGTTTGAAATCATTAATTCGTGCCACTTACACAGTCTTAGGATTGCGTACTTATTTCACATCTGGTGAAAAAGAAACCCGTGCTTGGACAATTAAAGCAGGAATGGTAGCACCGCAAGCAGCGGGCGTGATTCACAGTGATTTTGAACGCGGATTTATTCGCGCTGAAACTGTTGCTTATGATGATTTAGTAGCAGCTGGTTCTATGGCTGCTGCGAAAGAAAAAGGTTTAGTTCGCAGTGAAGGAAAAGATTACGTCGTCAAGGAAGGTGACGTGATGCTGTTCAGATTTAATGTTTAATGAAGTAGGACGGCGTAAATAAATAAGAGTCTGTAGTGAGGACTTTAGTCTTCAAAAAAGGTCTAGAGTCGCTCACTACGAACTTATTTCAATAGACTTCTTGCAAAAGTTGAATTAACCCCCCTCAATCCCCCCGAAACGGGGGAAAGATAAGGAAAAACTTTTAATATTGGAGGGTTGGGGTGCGCTCACAAGGAACAATGAAAATGATGTTGGTGTTGGAACGATTTTGCCTGGTTTCAGTCTCTATTTTCAACGCAGGTCTAATAATTTTGCGTCACTGATTGTTCTGGATGATGCTTATAAGGTCATCATTGTCAAGATCCACAGGATTAGGA
>JANZYY010000142.1 GCA_026419705.1 Fischerella sp. | reverse complement strand
GGAACTGCCGCAGGTAATCTAGCACTGAATAATAGAGCCCCTCGCAGACAACTTTCCCGCAGTCGTGACTGACCTCAACAGCAGCTGTACCCACCAGCAATTGCTCTAAATCAACCGTTGTTTGCAACATACTTTCCCCATAACTAGCATTGGATTCTACACTTAATTGCTTCTGTTTTTCGGCCATGCCACAGCAGATAATGCCATCTGGTGAGAGTTCCGCAATTTTTTTCAGTACTTGAGCACTGGCAAGCTGCACATCCACAGGCAGCAGTCTTACAAAACTTAAATCAGCAGAGATAGAATCAAGTTTGGCAACTTCATTCAATAAATCATCAGAAGAATTTGACATCTGATGAGGAAGCCAAGTGTGAAAAGAAGTTAACAGCAATCTTTTCTTCATAAGAAGTATTATTTAAAATATAATTACCCTCCATAATAAATTGATAGGGAGCAGGTTAATGGCGGTAATAGCAGTCGTGGATTACGACATGGGAAATTTGCACTCAGTCTGTAAAGGTTTGGAAAAAGCTAGTGCAAATCCTAAAGTCACAGATTCTGCCAAAGATTTAGAAAGGGCAGATGCAATAGTATTGCCTGGTGTGGGTGCTTTCGATCCGGCAGTACAACATTTAAGAGCGCGTGGTTTAGAAGAACCCATAAAGGCAGCGATCGCATCTGGCAAACCTTTTTTAGGTATTTGTTTGGGACTGCAAATTCTTTTTGATTCCTCTGAAGAAGGTATTGAACCAGGACTAGGAATTATCAAAGGAAAAGTACGACGCTTCCGTCCAGAACCCGGCATTACAATTCCCCATATGGGTTGGAATCAACTGGAATTAACTCAGCCTAAATGTCTTTTGTGGGAATATTTAGCGCCTCATCCTTGGGTATATTTTGTCCATTCCTATTATGTCGAACCAGCCGATCCGCAAGTTTGTGCCGCGACTGTTACCCACGGCAGTCAAACTGTAACAGCTGCAATAGCCTGGGAAAATTTGATGGCAGTTCAATTCCATCCCGAAAAATCTTCTAATATTGGATTGCAAATCCTATCTAATTTTGTTGCTCAAGTGCGCGAACAAATTGCTGCTTAAAAACGAGTTAATTTTTGTAAAATTTCCGATTCCACAACTTTTTTTACCCTTTACCCTGTCCACTAAACCCGTTCGGAATGACTGAAAATTTCTACTACAAATGTGGTAGCTAATTATTTACCAGACGGAATAATTAGCTAATACTTGCATAAACCGCTTTCTGTCATTCAAAGGAGAGCTAAGGAGCCGAAGGAGCCGTCTTTGACCATCACCACTCTTAGGTAATATTCCAATGACCGATTAGCAATTACCGATACGGGCGGATAATACAAGTTTTCAAGCGGAAACGATCAAAGGTGAGTTTTTACTCAAGTCTGCGTTAATTTTGAACCCAAGCTCATGGCTCTGAGAATTTACGGTAATAGACAGTTAAAGACTTTACCCGGGAAGGAAACCAGACCCACCAGTGCGCGGGTCAGGGAGGCAATCTTTAATATTTGGCAGGGAACGATAGAAGGATGTCGCTGGCTGGATTTGTGCGCCGGAACAGGTTCAATGGGTGCAGAGGCGTTGTGTAGAGGAGCAAGCCTGGCGATCGCCATAGAAAAATCCAGCCGTGCTTGTGCAATTATCGAACAAAACTGGCAACGGGTAGCGAGTGCAGAACAGGAATGGAAGGTACTGCGAGGTGATATATTGCAGTGGTTGCCCAAACTTTCTGGACAGCAGTTTGATCGAATTTACTTCGATCCACCTTACGCCAGTAGCTTGTACCAGCCAGGATTGGCAGCGATCGCTTACCACCAGCTTTTAGATCCTAGTGGTGAAATTGCAGTTGAGCACAGTCCCCAGGGTTGGAATCCACCAGCGATCGCTAGCTTGGAAATCTGCCGTCAAAAAGTTTATGGCAATACAGCTGTTACCTTCTACAGAGTAGGAGAATTAGAGAAATCAAAGGAATAAAAAGCGGGGACATGCGGACTGGCGGAGAGTTGCCAATCGCGTCACCGCGTCTCACAACTTTAAAGACCTAGCTGGTTACCGCGCTTATACTGCTTGTAAGCAGCGTAGAAGAGTCCACCCAGAGTTACGAAGACCAGACCCAGAACAATGCCATCTAGTAAGGGTTCAACCACTTGAAATCTCCTTATTGCACTTATTAAAGATTTATTTCCTGTTCCTCATCTTATCAAATCTGATATCAATCCCGCCTCTGGAAATGGTTTTGGGCAGTAACCGGACAAAAGGAAATATATAATTTGTGCTTGCAGACACATCAAAGAAATTTTAAGCTATGTGTATGAAATGAAAAATTTTTGTACACCTAGACTTTGACAGCAAAAAATTTGGATAACCAGATTACCCAACCTAAAATTCTGATTCAGCGGATCGCTTTAATGGCTCTGGCGATTTTGCTAGCAGTCGTTTTGGGGATTTTTGCTGTTCGTATGGTAAGGGCTTCCGATCCCTACGTCAAGACCGTTCTTTCTTTAACAGGCGATCCTACTCAAGGACACGCCATCTTTCAAATCAACTGCGCTGGTTGTCATGGCTGGCAAGCAGATGGGCGTGTCGGTCCCAGCTTGCAAGGAGTCTCTAAACGCAAATCCCCCTATGGTCTGATTCATCAGGTGATTAGCGGTGACACGCCTCCCATGCCTAAATTTCAGCCTAGTGCTAAAGAAATGGCAGATCTCCTTAGCTATTTAGAAACCCTTTAGTGTAGTTAGTGGTTGGTGGTTGGTAGTGGCACAAGCAACAAACAACTAATAACAAACAACAAACGTGCCTTGTCAAAATGTAACTAGTATGCTATATTTAGAAATCAGTGATAAAAGTTCGGCTCAGTAGCTCAGTAGGTTAGAGCGGGGGACTCATAAGCCCTAGGTCGTGTGTTCGAATCACACCTGAGCCATTTCCCCTCAAGGCAGGAGTTGGAGACTCGCAAATGTAAGATCCTTTTAACTCCTTGTCCCTAATCCCTAGCTGCTAATTCTGAGTCCCGATAGTGGCGAATCACCTCGGCAACAGACCAAGCTTGGGCGATCGCCCCTCTAGGTGTATGTGGTTCATCACCATCAAAAATCTCAGAAATTGAGTGTAGACAGGCGTCTGAAAGGAAATGTTCTAGCAGGGGTTGCCAATCAAAAGGTAGGGATTGATTGGGATAAAAACGCTGCCAAGCACGGATATAAGGACCAATTAGCCAACTCCAGACAGTTCCCTGATGGTAAGAGCGATCGCGTTGTTCGGAGTTGCCCGTGTATTTACCCACATACGACCGATCGCTTGGGTCGAGGGTACGAAGACCATAAGGTGTAAGCAAGCGAGCGGTCGCGCATCGTAATATTTGCTGCCCTTGCTGGACAGAAAAAGCACAATGAGCAAGGGAAAGGGCAATCACTGCATTTGGACGAACTTGAACATTGCGTCCATCATCAGGCTCAATAGTGTCGTACAAGTAGCCAAGCTGGGAATTCCAAAACTGTTGCAGTGAAATTTTCACCTGTTGTGCTTGTTGATTGTAACGTTGTGCTTGCTTAGCCAAACGACTCGGTTCGGTCGCGATTTCTTGCTCGCTCAATATTTCTGCCCACCTAGAAGCCCAACATAAAGCAGAATACCACAGGGCATTGATTTCAACAGGCTTGCCGCGACGGGGTGTGACAGGCTGTCCGTCAACTATAGCATCCATCCAAGTCAGGGCAACACCACGAGCATCCCAACCAATCAATCCATCAGTGGAATCTACTTGGATGTTGTAGCGCGTGCCACCAATAAAGGCTTTATAAATTTGTTGTACCACTGGGTACTGCTGCGCTAAAAACTGCCAATCTTGGGTAGCTTCTAAGTACAATCCCAAAGTTTCTATCCACCACAGCGCTGCATCAATACTATTGTAAAAAGGCTCATTTTCTCCATCAGGTAATGTGTTGGGAATCAGTCCGTGTCGACAGTAACACCCAAGAGTCTTCAGGAGTCCTTTTGCCAGCTCAAACCGTTGTGGCACTAGTGTTAACCCTGGTAAAGCAATCAAGATATTGCGTCCATAATCATTGAACCAATGATAGCCGGCAATGACACTAGGACCAGCTACAGAGGTTCGGTAAACGATAAACTGGTCACTTGCGCGTAGTAATTGCTGCCAAATGAGGTACTGGGCATTGGGAATTGGGCATTGGGAATTGGGCATTGAAGTAGTGATTTTTCCCATGCTAATTGCCTCTTCTCCCCATCCAAAAATCCGGGAAAGTCGCTCTTGCTCTGCCTCGATTGCTTCTGCAAAAGTATCCTCGGTGAGGACAGTTTGTAATTTGTCGGGAAAACCCACTTTTGCTTCTAGAGTGACCGCATCTCCTGGCATCAGAGTCACTGTCAAGTAACCAGGACTGTAGAGGTCTTCGCGATCGCTTAATCCCCGACGTGTTTCTTCTGGTAAATGATAGTTCCAATACCAAAATGCATCCGGTTGATAGTTACCTCGCGTCCAGCGTAAGTGCCAAGGTATGCCAAACCGGCCTGAATTGATTGCTTGCAAGCAAACTTGCCCCTGCCCCAGCAACTGCGAAAATTGTAATTCAACTGTCGCTTTTTGCTGGTGGTGAAAATCGCGATCGCCAATTAGCAGCCGCAATCTCAAAATCGCGACATCCTCACCCTCATAGCGATACTGAATTAACAGACGATGGCAAAAAGATGGAGTGATGGGGTGTAAACGCTCTCCGGGCGGCTGACTGTAGGGTAGGGTAGGTGGGGAGAAAAACTTCACCTCATCACTTCCTCCGAAACCGTGGGGCATGACCAATTGCCTGGTGATTTGCCAGTTGTCTCCACCCCAAACCCATTTGGGAACTGGGTTAACATCGAAATAGCGTAGTAATTCGTAGCCAGTCGGATCGATCTGACCACTACCCCAGAAATTAGTTCCCAATGCTATAACTTGTTTTGGTAATTCCAGGCTAGCTTCCAAATGTGAAAGCAGCAGAGTACGCCCAGAAGGTGGATTGGTTGCAGCAAATAACCAACCGTGATATGTGCGGGTGCGAACATCTGAAACCGTACCACTGGCAAAACTTCCTAAGCCATTCGTAAGTAACCATTCTCTTGTGTCTAAATTAGTCATTTGCTACTCAAAATCGTTATGAGTATGATATAGTCGTAACAGTTCGTAATTAATTAAGCTGTCAGGACGTGGACAGGTGATGGTTGCCTGTACACCTGTAGAATGCGGGCAGCTAGACGCAAGTAATTTCAAGGAGAATTAGTTATGTCTACAGAAGGATGCCTCCGTGTTGGTCAAAGTGCTCCCGACTTTACAGCAACGGCTGTGGTAGATCAGGAATTCAAAACAATAAAACTTTCCGACTATCGCGGTAAGTATGTTGTTTTGTTTTTCTATCCCCTAGACTTTACCTTTGTTTGCCCAACTGAAATCACGGCCTTTAGCGATCGCTACGAAGAATTTAAAAAAATTAACACAGAAATTCTGGGTGTATCCGTTGACAGTGAATTCTCGCACTTAGCATGGATTCAAACCGACCGCAAATCTGGGGGTGTTGGCGACCTGAACTATCCTCTGGTTTCCGACATAAAGAAAGAAATTAGCGCCGCTTACAATGTTCTAGATCCAGCAGCTGGTATTGCCTTGCGTGGTTTGTTCATCATCGACAAAGATGGTATTATCCAACACGCCACAATCAATAACCTAGCATTTGGTCGCAACGTTGATGAGACTCTGCGGACACTGCAGGCAATTCAGTACGTACAGTCTCACCCTGACGAAGTTTGTCCTGCTGGTTGGCAACCTGGTGACAAGACTATGATCCCCGACCCTGTCAAGTCCAAAGTATATTTCGCTGCTGTCTAGACTATAAGTTCCTGAAGCCGAATAGATGGAATCAGGCAGGGAAATTAAAGGTTTCATGAGCAAAGCTTCTCAATTCCTTTACCCTTCCCTGCCTATGTCCTACCCTTAAAGGGCTACTCTCTGCGAATACAGGGTAGAATAAACCGCTAAGTCACCAAGACACTAAGAATCGGGTTTTATATTTGTAATAGAAAATAAATTTTTCCGGCTGTTCTGTGGTTTGCTAACTAAATAGTTTTATTTTTATTGAAGATGGAACATGTTAGTTTCGACTAATTTTACTGGTTTGTTTAGTGAGCGCTTTTTCCGTAATTTTTTACCAATCCCAGCTGCTAATCAGATACCGTTAGGGTTTTTAACACCAGATTTTCAACTACCAGATATAACTAACGGCACTTTGGTGAAATTGTCAAGTTATAGAGGCAAACAGCCGGTTGTACTGGCATTTACTCGTATTTTCACAGAGAAACAATATTGCCCCTTCTGTTATCCGCATATTAAAGCTTTGAATGATAATTATGAGCAATTTAAAAATCTGAATGTAGAAATTTTAATGATTACTAGTACTGATGAAAGGCAAAGTCAAATAATTGTCAGAGATTTAGCTTTAAGGATGCCTCTATTATGTGACCCTACCTGTCAGGTATTTCGCAATTATAGAGTTGGGCAAGCCTTGGGAGCGCCTTTGCCCGCGCAGTTTGTATTAGATAAAGAAGGTAAACTTTGCTATAAACATTTATTTTCTTTTTTGAGTCATAATGCTAGTGTGGAGACATTGCTTGCACAATTGAAGGTATTTGGTGTTTGTTGATTGTTGTTTGTTGTTTGGTGTTTGTTCCAACCAACCACCAACAACCAACCACCATCATTTTTCCATCCGAAATGATTACAACCTAATATTTTGCAAATGACTGCGGGGGTTAGAGGTACGGATAGCGCGGATTTTTTCATAATAATCCCGCTCTTGTGGACTGATATCTCTGGGAGCAGCGATCGCAATCTTTACCAGTTGGTCGCCGCGTCCACCCTTTGGTTGCGGCCAGCCTTTACCGCGCAGACGCAGTGATTGACCGGAACGCACCCCCGCGGGTAGCTTCACGCTCACACTACCATCAGGTGTAGGTACTTCAATCGAGGCTCCCAGAACTGCTTCATCTGGTGTAATTGGCACTTCACATACCAAGTTATCGCCCTCAAACTGGAAGAAGGGATGGGATTGAAGTTCAACTTTCAAATACAGGTCGCCTCGTTGTCGGGTGAAAGGACTGATAGGACCTTTACCCCGTACACGCAGACGAGTACCGGGTTTCGCACCAGGAGGAATGCGGACATCAATAGTTTCATTACCTAAACTGAAGCGCTTCTGTACACCGTGAAACGCTTCCGAAAAAGTCAAAGAAATTGTGGCTTCGCTGTCTTGAGTTGTCGGACCTACACCAGTGTCTTGAAATCCAAAATCAGTAAAGCCACCAAAACCACCAGGACCAGCACCTGTAGAAGTACGGTAACTGTAGGTTTGTCTACCACTACGAGGGCTAGCACCGCCAAAACGCCCTAATAACTCATTAATAAAATCTTCGAAACTGCCATATTGGCTGAAGTCAAAGCCACCCATATCAACACCAACACCACCACCAGGGAAGCCTTGACCAACTTGTTTCCAATATTGACCGAATTGATCGTATTTTTGCCGTTTATCTGGATCTGATAAAACTTCGTAGGCTTCGTTAATTTCCTTGAAGCGTGCTTCCGCCTGTTTGTTGCCAGGGTTAACATCAGGGTGATATTTACGAGCTAATTTCCGAAATGCTTGCTTTATTTCATCAGGACTGGCATTTTTACTAACTCCCAAAACTGCGTAATAATCTTTAAAATCGGTTGTAGCCATCTACCAGCCTCCTCTAAAAATTTACTTTATGTTTCTTCTCATAATAGAGTCGCCATTTTCAGCCGGGTATAATTCCAGGCACATAAGCTCCAATTTTAAGTTAACAAACCTTTAACAAAATTAAGTTCGGTTCTTGCTCAAAACACAAGTGCAATTTCCGTACTTTTCAACATCTTTTGAAAAGAAAATCAGGCAGTCTAGTCCTTCTTCTAAACTGGGGGGAGCATCGCGTAGTTGGCGATACATGCGAAAAATAACCTCTTCTGGTACCCGGCGCTCACGCCTCTGATTGCGTGCCAAACACAGCCAAACAGGAGTATTGATCCAGATTCCACTAATATGAGTAAAACCGATGTCGCGAGCGAGGGTGATGACTTCACGGCGATGACGTCGCTGAGCGTTGGTAGCGTCGTAAATGACTGTACTACCTGTGGCGATCGCCTCTTGAAATTGTCGTTTAATTTCCCGCCAAATCAATAACCATGAACCCTGAATTGCTTCATTGCCAAATAATTGTCCCCGAATAGTATCGGTAGAAACCAATCGCCTCTGGGGGCATTCTGCTAGCAACTGTTTTGCCAAAGTTGACTTGCCGCTACCAGGAAGACCAATTAGTAGAATTAATTTTGTCATTTGTTAGTAGTTAGTAAATAGTAGTTAGTAGTTGGTTTCTTACTATTAACTACTAACCACTAACCAATAACTAAATCATTGTTCCATCTGGAATGACAGCATTTTTCAAGACAACGACAATGCCACTGCGAATGTAAAAGCCTTGGCTTTCACGTTCGGCTTCTTGAACGTTATCTTTGTTAATGATTTGCACGTCGCAGCCGATGTGAGTATTTTTGTCAATGATGGCACGGCGAATGACTGTGTTAGCACCTATACCTAAAGGTATCGTGTTGGGATTGCAATCAGACTGACGTTCGGCAAATGCTTGATAAAAATCTGCCCCCATAATCAGGGAATCTTGAATCACGCAGCCACTTTCAATTCGCGTTCTGACTCCCAGCACCGAATTTTCAACTCGACAATTTTTGAGAATACAACCTTCACCAATGATTGATTGTGTGATATGACAATCTAAGAGTTTGCTAGGAGGTAAATAACGAGCCCGTGTGTAAATTGGTGCGTTTTCATCGTAGAAACTAAAGGGTGGACGGGGTTGCTGGGTAAGTGCCAAGTTGGCATGATAAAACGCCTCGATTGTTCCGATATCTTCCCAGTAGTCGTTAAACAGATAGGCTTGAACGTTATAGTCTTTAGAAGCATCAGGAATGATTTCTTTGCCAAAATCAGTTCTTTCTAAAGATTCCTTCAACAACTTGATCAAAATGTCTTTTTTAAAAACATAAATACCCATTGAAGCAATGTAGGGTTGCTGTTCAGCTTGTTCTGGATTTAAGCCAAGGATAGTGGTATCTACCCGCATTGCTTTTAAGGCTTCGCCTTTGGGTTTTTCGCTAAAATCGACAATTCTACCAGACTGATCGATTTTCATTAAGCCAAAGTCTGAGGCACGACGCTCATCGATGGGTATAACCGAAAGAGTGATATCAGCTCCAGTTTCTCTATGACGTTGGATAAACTCGCGGTAGTCCATCCGATACAGGTGATCGCCCGAAAGTATCAAATATTCGTCTACATCCCATTCTTCAAACAACCACAGGTACTGACGAACTGCATCAGCTGTACCTTGGAACCAGCTGAGATTTTCTGGTGTTTGCTGTGCCGCCAAAACTTCCACAAACCCTTCAGTGAAGCCAGCAAAGCTGTATGTACGAGCAATATGGCGATTCAAGGAAGCTGAGTTGAATTGTGTCAGGACGTAGATTTTAAATATTTCGGAGTTTATACAATTACTGACAGGGATATCAATTAACCGATACTTACCTGCTAGTGGTACTGCTGGTTTAGCACGTAGTTTAGTTAGCGGATAAAGGCGGGTTCCAGCACCGCCACCGAGGATGATTGCTAAAACTTTTTTCACAACTTTTCTCCCGACTGCCTTTCAACTCTCACCTACAGTTTAGGACTGTCTGCGGCAGCTGGTAAGGGGGGATCGGAGACTAAGTTAGTCAAGTTTGCATTCTGCTGTTGAAGATCGGCTATCGTGCAAATCGTGACAAAGTGCAAGTGCTTGTATCATTTTATATTTTCAATTGTTAAATTTCCATGCTTTTGCCATTGAACTGTCTATCCATCAAACGCAGCTTTTGCGATAATTTCAGATACTGCACCCAAGGTTGCTCTGATAATTTGGAAATTTCATTGAGCGATAGAGTAGCATGAAACACATCTTTGCCTTCAGCAATACCACTGACTCCCAAATTTTCTAAAATCGCAGCTGCGCCAGAGCCACCAAAAACAGGTTTAGTGTGGATAAACACCACCAAAGTGCGTTCTTGTGGATCTTGAACTTGATTGAGCGCCATAGCAAGGGCCGTGTCTAGCTTTTGATAATTCATATTCAAATCCCCCATAAATATATAAATATTTTGTCTGTGGTTTTGCCGGACATATGTGAAGCGAAGTGAGATGTTACCACTTTCAAAGAACAAAAGGCAGGCTATTGTTAGCCCACCCTAAAACCAAGTTATCAAATTCATGGGTCTGAATTGCCTATCCTGGTGTAGACTTAGCTGTGCTTGTCTACCACTGATTACAGA
>JANZYY010000141.1 GCA_026419705.1 Fischerella sp. | reverse complement strand
AGTTAGTAGTTAGTAGTTTAGTAGTTATCTACCACTAACCACTATCCACTATCCACTATCCACTATCCACTAACCAATAATACTCATTCAACGAGGTTGTACATGATTTTCATCGAAACTGAACTCAAAGGCGCATATATTATTGAACTAGAACAAAAGCACGACAATCGCGGTTTCTTTGCTCGTACTTTCTGCGCTAAAGAGTTTGAAACACACGGTTTAAAGCCAGTAGTTGCTCAGTGCAATTTGTCTTTCAACTATAAAAAAGGAACCTTACGGGGAATGCACTATCAAATTTCCCCAGCAGCAGAAACTAAATTAGTTCGCTGTACTCAAGGTGCTATCTACGACGTAATTATTGATATGCGTCCTGAGTCACCCACTTTCTTACAACATATTGGTGTGGAACTAACCGCAGAAAACCATCGTGCTTTATATGTACCGGAAATGTTTGCCCACGGCTATCAAGCACTCACCGATGGAGCGGAAGTGGCGTATCAAGTTGGCGAGTTTTACACACCAGGGTATGAAAGAGGTTTGCGCTATGACGACCCATTTTTTAATATTCAATGGCCTTTAGAAGTAACAGAAATTTCGGAGAAAGATGCAAACTGGCCTTTGATGAGAATGATGACTGTCGGCGGTACACAACCCAAATAAATATTTAACTACTCTCAAAAATTGATTGATGAGTTGAGCAAGTGAATCTGGGAATGCATATACCAACTGGATCTATCAATTACATTGGCAATTTTATTGCTTTGATCTTCACAAAGAGAAAAAGTATCTCAGCTAATACAATTTCTCAAGGTTGTTTCTCTGGGGAGGAACAACCTTCTCTAGTGAAATATATCAATATCAATAAGAAGCGACTCATAATCTTGCACCATACCCCTGCTCAAAGGGCTAAGCCCTCTGGTTACTCGAAGGGTGGTAACGAGGATTTGGAGACTCTGTCTCCAAGCTCTTAGGACTGGTATAAGAGATTGGTGCAAGATGTGAATTTATTTCCTTCAAGAATAAACAGACAATTTGTAGAGGAGTTTAGATAATGATTATTGTAGATCGCGCTTTAGCTGCTCGTGCAGAAGCTGGTAATCCCATCAAAGTGGGAATGATTGGTGCTGGTTTCATGGGTCGAGGAATTGCCAATCAAATTGCTAATTCCGTTCCCGGTATGGAGTTAGTCGCCATCTCTAACCGCAGTATTGATGCAGCCAAACGAGCTTACTCAGAAGCGGGAATTGAGAATTTTAAAGTCGCTTCGACTGTCACCGCATTAGAAGACGCGATCGCCAGTGGCGGCTATGCAGTCACCGAAGATGCGATGTTATTGTGTCAGGCTGAAGGTATCGATGCTTTAATCGAGGTGACAGGCGCAGTTGAGTTTGGCGCTCGTGTCATCATGGAAGCGATCGCTCATCGCAAGCATGTGATTATGATGAATGCTGAACTAGATGGCACCATCGGGCCCATTCTGAAAGTGTACGCCGACAAAGCCGGTGTCATCCTCACCGCCTGTGATGGCGACCAGCCAGGGGTACAGATGAACCTCTACCGCTTTGTGAAAAGTATTGGTCTAACTCCTTTGTTATGTGGTAATATCAAGGGTTTACAAGACCCATATCGCAACCCAACCACCCAGGAAGCATTTGCTAAGCGTTGGGGACAAAAAGCTCATATGGTCACCAGCTTTGCTGATGGCACAAAAATTTCCTTTGAGCAGGCGATCGTTGCTAACGCTACAGGGATGAAGGTCGCCAAACGAGGAATGCTAGGATACAATTTCGACGGTCATGTTGATGAAATGACCAAAATGTATGACGTTGAACAACTCAAAGAATTGGGTGGCATAGTAGATTATGTCGTTGGCGCAAAACCCAGTCCAGGAGTTTTTGTTTTTGGCACTCACGACGATCCCAAACAACGTCATTACCTTAACTTGTATAAATTAGGTGAAGGTCCCCTATATAGCTTCTATACTCCTTATCACCTTTGTCATTTTGAAGTGCCAATCTCTGTTGCACGTGCGGTTCTCTTCGGAGATTACGTTCTTAGTCCTTTGGGTGGTCCCATTGTTGATGTTGTCACCACTGCCAAAATTGACTTGAAAGCCGGGGAAACTTTAGATGGCATAGGCTATTACATGACCTACGGACAATGCGAAAATTCTAACATAGTCCAACAACAAAATCTCCTGCCCATCGGTTTAGCCGAGGGGTGTCGTCTCAAGCGAGATATTGCCAAGGATCAAGTTCTCACTTATGATGATGTGGAATTACCAGCAGGCAGGCTTTGTGACAAACTCAGAGCAGAGCAAAATGCCTATTTCGCTTCTTCTAAAACACTGACGACAGTCTCAGTTAAGTAGCTAAGCTCGCAACTTACAACAGTGGTCTGGTAAACCAACTTTGCTGTTTGAATCAACCTTTCGTTCTCTGTTGTTTTCCTCATCACTAACTTCTGCAATGTGCGTATTTAGCCTAAAAGTAAAGTTTTGACCTTTAGCTAAAACTAGTAAAACAGATTAACACCCTCATCTTATTTCTCGAAAATTTGCTTGACCAGGCAGAAAATTTCCCGCCTGGTCATAACTCGCTTTTTCTGACCTGACTTACCGAAATTTTCGGTGCGGACCCTGTATGTTTATTTGTGTAAATGTAATGAAATTTGTATTGACGCTATCTTCAGTCTTAACTTTCCTCAGCTACAGTCAGTAGGAACTCAATCATCAAGTTTTCAAAAAACTTTCATCATTCATGGCAATAAGGGGTAGACACAAATGAACTGGCTCGATAGCTTCACAAGTAATATTAACGTTTTGGCAGGCAAAATACAAGGTCGCAGAGAAAGACGAAGAATTGTTTCACTCCAGCCAAATCGTCCTGCCATCGGTAATGTCCTGATCTCCTATATTCTGAAACCATTTCTATTAAAGCCAGGTGAACCTATTCCAACTTCCCACACTCACTATTGGGAATGCTTGCAAATGGCAAAGACTTTTTTAGAAATGGGATATTGTGTGGATGTGATTCGTTTTGATAATGACGTCTTTATTCCGCAAAAAGATTATGCATTTTTTATTGAAACTCGTTGGAATTTGCAAAGAAGCGCACCATACCTAAGTAAAGATTGCATAAAAATATTCCATGCAGATACAGCTCATCTTTTGTTCCATAATGCAGCTGAAGCCAACAGGCTACTGGCGCTACAACAACGACGAGGCGTTACTCTGATACCTCGTAGATTTGAGGCTCCTAACAAAGCAATCGAACATGCCGACTGTGCTATTGTTCTGGGTAATGAATTTACTTTAAGTACCTACAGATATGCTCAAAAACCTCTTTATCGTGTTCCTATATCTAGTCAAGTAACTTATCCTTGCCCAGAAGAAAAAGACTTTGAGGCTTGTCGCAAGCATTTTCTCTGGTTTGGTAGTGGCGGTCTGGTTCATAAAGGATTAGATTTGCTTTTAGATGCCTTTGCACAAATGCCTGACTATCATTTAACTATTTGTGGACCAATCGACAAAGAAGAGGATTTTGTCAAAGAATTCTATAAAGAACTTTATCAAACCCCTAATATTCATACTGTTGGATGGGTTGAGTTAGACAGCCAAAATTTTATCAATATTCTCAATAGTTGTATTGGTATTGTCTATCCTTCCTGTTCGGAAGGTGGTGGTGGTTGCGTTATCAATTGTATGCACGCAGGTCTTATACCACTTGTGAGTTATGAAGCAAGTGTGGATGTGAGTGATGATTATGGTGTTATTTTCAAAGAATGCTCCATTGAAGAAATCAAGAGTTCTGTTCAAATGATTTCTAATCTACCTGCACAGCAGCTAAAACAGATGGCAATAAACTCTTGGGAATTTGCAAGAAGCAATCATACAAGGGAAAGATTTGCTCAGGTTTATAAAAATACCATAGACACAATTCAAAAATCTTACAGTCATAAAGCAAACCTTGCTGTTCCAGAACCTACTCTTTTCACAAAAGGATAAGGCTGTTGAATACTATGTTTTTCTAATTAAAAGACGCTAGATTCTATACCTATCTAGAGACGCGGGTGTTGCATAAATGCGGGATGATTTTCTTGTATTTCTCTATTAAAACCTCTTCTTCGTGTACTTTGCGTCTAATGCGGTTCATTATTTCATCCCTAAATTCCGCAACGCCGAGACGCGAAATTTCGCGTCTCTACATGAGATTATTCTCTACATGAGATAATAAAGATATATCGTATCTAAATATACGCAATTTTCACGAAATCTCTACACAAATAATGGAAGCCTGTGTTAAACATATCCACAGGTGTGGATGAATATTCCTAGAAACACAGTGGCAACCAGGATATTTGATTACGAGTTTATAAAAGCAATTTAAAGTTCTGGTAAACAACATCATATAATACTAAACTTTTTCCCTCAATTCAAGGAAAATTTCGACATGAAGACTTTCAAAGCGCTAATCACAAAACCGTTGATGCTGCTGCTCGACAAACTACTGCCCACGTTACTCTACCACTCACTGATAGGAGTGTCTGAAAAGTACGATCAATTGTCGATCGGAATCTATCTAGGTGGATCTTGATTGGATTTGGATGCTCCAAGTCGGCAAAAAACCCTATTTTGACCAGCCGAGAGGAATGGAACGGTTTCGGCAGCATGGGGTGAAGTTCATACCTATGATTAAGTGCGATCGCCTGATGATTCTGACGGAAGGATAGATATTCATCAAAACTTCACAAAATCCGGACACTTACAACTATTTTTTTTAAATCTTAAAAACCATTTCAGGATTTCTCTGTTGACAAACTGTATTAAAAACAACGATGGGTAAATGGCTAAGCGGTGAGTGTAGCTGTTGTATGGAGTAAATTCACAAGGAATACTATGAAAATTGCTTTAGTACATGATTACTTAACCCAGAAAGGGGGCGCAGAAAGGGTCTTTGAATTACTCTGCAAACGCTACCCTCAAGCAGACATATACACCTCAGTATACGACCCTGAGCAAACTATCGATCTAGGTGAGCGAATCGTCAACACAACCTTCTTACAGAATATTCCTGGTGCGGCTAAACATTTTCGCCTCATGGCTCCTTTCTATTTTCCTGCCTTTCGTGCTTTGGATTTACAAGACTACGATTTGATTATCAGTAGTAGCACCAGTTTTGCTAAGGCGGTACGCAAAAAACCTTCAGCCAAGCATATTTGTTTTTGTCACAATATCACCCGTTTTTTGTGGGATACAGAAACCTATTTACGTGAGTACGGAGACTATCGATATTTTGCTCCTCTCATCGAACAAGTCTTCCAAGTCATGAGAAAGGTGGATCTCACATATGCACAAGAACCAGATCTTTACATAGCCAACTCCAGTGTTGTAGCTCGTCGCATCAAACAGACTTACGCCAAGCAAGCCATTGTTATTAATTATCCCATAGATACAAGTAAATTCGTTTTTGCAGATACCAAAGAAGATTACTACCTTGCCTCCGCTCGAATGATCGGCTACAAGCGTCTTGATATAATAATCGAAGCCTTTAATTGGCTGGGGTGGCGACTACTAATATCAGGAAATGGGCCAGAGCGAGAGCGCTTACAGTCTAGAGCCTTGAGCAATATAGAGTTTTTAGGACACGTCACAGATGCCGAACGTACGCAGTTATTTGCTAAAGCTAAGTCAGTTATAGTAGCAGCTTTAGAAGACTATGGGTTAGTTCCAGTAGAGGCAAATGCCAGTGGAACACCAGTGATTGCCTATGGTGCAGGTGGAGTATTAGATACTCAAGTACCTGGTAAAACCGGGGTCTTTTTTAAGAGGCAAACACCTGAATCTATACAATCTGCGTTACTAGAAGCCAGGGAAATAACTTGGGATTACGATTATATTCGTAATTATGCAGTATCAAATTTCTCAGAACAAGCCTTCTTTAGTAAAGTCGAACAAGTTATTAACCAAACTTGTAACTTCAATTCATCACTCGTTTAATTGATTAGCTGAGGAATAGTAAACGTGATGCAATCTAGTCTGAGTCCCTATGTCAATCCAGTTACTGAAACAGAACCGGGTTATGGGCAAATATTCGCGGTTTTAATCCGCCGATTTCCTTGGTTTTTGGTAGTATTTGTTGCTTCTATTGCTATTGCGGCCGTCATAACGAAAAAAACACCACCAACTTACAAAAGCTCAATGCAGTTGTTGGTAGAACCAAACTACAAAGGCAACCCACAGGGAGGCGCTGAAGAAAATAGGTTTATCGACTCTAGCGTTGAGATAGATACTGCCACCCAACTCAACTTGATGCAGAGTTCTAAACTTCTGCAAAAAGCAGCTGAGAGACTCAAGCCAGAGTATCCGGACATTACTGCGGAGCACATACAGGCTGCTTTAGTTTTAAATCAGTTAAGAACAAAAGAAGACGATCTGCCCACTAACATTTTCCAAGCAGAATTCACCGATACAGATCCAGAGAAAACACAAAGAGTTTTAAAGGTATTACAACAAGTTTACCTGGAATATAACAGAGAACAGCAAGATGAGCGTTTAAAAAAAGGTCTTAGAGTTGTAAGAGAACAAATAGCGAAAGTAACTAACGAACTGAATGCTGCAGAGGCAAACTTGCAGCGTTTCCGCAGATCGCAGAATTTAATCGATCCTGAGGCACAGGCAAAAGTTTTAGAAGATAATTTAAATAACATTCTCCAAGAAAGGCGCACAACTCGTTCTCAGTTTGAGGAAGCAAGGGCCCGCTATGCATCCTTGCAACAACAACTGAACCGCAATCCGAAAAATGCTTTGGTTGCTTCTCGTCTGAGTCAGTCCACTCGCTACCAAGCGTTACTGAACGAAGTCCAAAAAACAGAGCTGGCTTTAGCACAGGAACGTTTGCGTTTCACCGATGAAACTCCTCAAGTGCAAAAATTACTGGAGCAACGTCAGAGCCAATTAGCATTGTTGCAACAAGAAGCCGGACGCGCTTTAGGAGATCAATCTGGGGATGCGATCGCTCAACAAGGGGAGAGTCCACTCCAACAAGGGCAGTTTGGTCAAATCGATCTTAATCTCGCCAGTCAGTTAGTAGAAACACAAACAAATCTACTCGCTTTAGCAGCTCGCGACCAAACTTTAGTGCAGAAAGAAAAACAAGTGCGTGAGGAACTCAAAAGCTTCCCAGCGAAGTTAGCTGAGTACGGTCGCTTACAACCCCAGATCCAACTTAATCGTGAAAGGTTGCAGCAACTGTTGAAAGCAGAACAAGATTTACGACAAGAACTCGCCAAAGGTGGATTTAACTGGCAAATGGTGGAAGAACCCCGCAAAGGTTCTTTTTTAGGTCCGAATCTCCAGCAAAATCTCATGTTGGGTGCAGTAGTTGGATTGATGTTGGGAGCTGTTGTTGCTTTTATTCGTGATGCATCTGATGATTCCGTTCATACCACTGCTGAACTAGAAAAACAACTTGCCTTACCAGTGTTAGGAACCACCCCCAAATTACCCCCAGCCAAAGCAAGAGAATCACTATTCAAGTTACCTTTCGGTAAGCCAGAGGTGCTCGCACCTTGGACAATTCAGGTACTGCAATCTCCACCACGCTGGGAATCGCTGGATCTGATTTATAAAAATATTGAGCTTGTGAATTCAGTTTCCACGTTCAAATCTCTGATGGTGACTTCGGCATTACCCGATGATAGCAAATCAGGTTTAGCACTGGGTTTGGCAATGAGTGCTGCTCGCTTGCACAAACGAGTGCTACTTATCGATGCTAACTTGCGCGCCCCCAATCTGCACAAACAACTCAATCTTCCCAACGAACAGGGACTTTCTACTCTACTGGTAAGTGAGTCTACTCTTCCCAACCAAATTAGTATTCCATCTTCCGGTTCATCCTACATTGATATTTTGACTGCCGGACCAACACCAGCTGACCCAGCCAATTTGTTGAGTTCTCCTCGGATGGAGGAATTGATGGCAGCTTTTGAAGAGAACTATGATTTGGTAATTGTAGATGCTCCTCCAGTTTTAGGTTTGGTCGATGCCCTACTTACAGCTTCATCTTGTCATAGTGTCGTAATGGTAGCAAGTATTGGTAAGGTGACAAAAGCCCAACTGGCACAAGCTACAGCCATGCTCAATCGGTTAAACCTGATTGGTATTGTGGCGAATGGAGTATCAAACTCTGAGAGCACTTACATACCTTATTCAAAACAACAGGTACTTGCACTGCAACAGGCCATGGAAAAATAACCGGATTTTTCCTGCTTAACTACAAACTTAGGGTAGATTAGGAGCGCAGTTAAGCTTTTAGATGCTTAACTACCCTCCAAATTCTTGGTTGGATGCTACTTGCAATTTCAGTGTATTATTTTTTTTACAGACAAGCGCCCGCCGCCGTTATGACTGCGGAAGACATCAGTACAATTCCTAATCTTGAAGGATTTCATAATTTTCCAGTCTTTTAGAAAAAGTTATGCTTTTTTGGATAAAAGATAAATAGCTATATTGAAATCTAAGTAAGCACGAAAGCATGACATGAAAAACATGAAATCAACAGAAGTTTAATCCTTCGTACAACTGCTTTCTTGGTTTCTCATAATTGCTCATAATTGAGATTGTGTTAAACGCTAATTTAAGATTATAAAAGGTAATTGTTATAATTTTGCTTTTTAGCTGATTCATAGGAACTTAATAATCACAGCAGAAAGGCACAAGCTATTTAAAGAGTGAATAAAGAATCTCTTTTTACGTCTGCTATTTCTACCGATTCTTATATCCTAGATATTGAAGCACATTGTCATCAAAATTCAAAGTCCGAAATGAAAATTTATTAGAGACACCAAAAATACCAACAAACATTAATCTCTTTAAGTATTAATAGATATTCATCCCCTAAAATCTGGAAACTAACAAGCAACAGCTGTAGAAGAATACAAGATCATCAATTCTGTCTTACCTGCTTAATTGATTCCAGATTTTTTCCTGGTACAAAAGCAAGTACGGCTCAAATTCTTTTGCTCAATAGTCTTTGATATTAGGTAAGCAATCTACCTTCATATATTAACTGTCAATACATTATGACTACCTCGATTATTTCAACATTACACGATCGCTACACTGCTGGCCAGCAACACAAGGATTCCTACTCATACTGCACGCTTGTGTGGCGGCGGAATCAACTTTTAGTTAAGCCTGTTGGGCAAATTAAACAGCCATACATAGCATCGTTAGATGACGAACAATACTTGGTGGAGTGCTTAAAGCACTCTCCAATAAACTTAGTTCGCATAGATCCCAAGTTAGGAGAAGCAAGATTAAACTTTTGGGCTAATGCCTGCGAAAAAGCGTCAAAGCCGATATATTTGCGTGTACCATCTGGACAGAAACGAAAACCGCAAAGCTTAATTTTGAAGCATTTAAAGCGCATGGCAGATTGGATAGCTGCCTTAGTGTTTCTGCTAGCAATGAGTCCACTCATCCTGGGGTTGGTGTGGCTAATGCACTTGTATTCTCCGGGACAAATTTTGGAGCAGGAGTGGCGTGTTGGAGAACGGGGTAGGTTGTTTAGAATGTTCAAGTTCCGTACAACTGCGACCAACCAAAAAACACACCTCAATGTTCGTGAAGCAGCTTCTCTTGAGCTTTGCGAAGGTGAGCAAGATATCACTGTTTTAGGACGTTGGATGCAGAGATACGGATTTCAAAATCTACCGTTGTTGTTGAATGTGCTGCGCGGTGAAATGAGTTTGACAGGACCGCGTTGCTTGACCTTGACGGAAGCGATGCAACTAAACTCAGACAGGCAAGGACAACTAAATAAGCTACCAGGGATCGTTAATTCATGGCAGGTAGAACCAGAATCGGGACTATTGCCTTTAGATAGCCAAGCTCTGTAACTGACTGATTGGGTAGTGAAGTTAATTTCAGCACCAAGCTTACTACTCAATTTATACAGAGCTATTATGCTTGGACTGCCAAAGCAAATCTCGTAAAAATGTGTTGATGAGAGCTACACTATGCGCGATGGCTTGCAATGCCAAGGCTTGCAAGCGCGAGCATAGTAATATTGCTCTATCAATCAATTCATATATATAAATTCAAGCATTCTGTTCTGCCTTGTCAATGATGATCTTAGAAGATATACCCATGCATCTGAGAGTTTCCAAGCCAATCCGCAACCTCATTAAGAGTTTGGTTAAAACTACCAATTTCTGGCAGGAAAACTATTTAATATTACAAGAATTTAAACACTTCCGTAAAATAGCAATTCTAGCTGTTGTTTTTTCTTTCCTAGCAGCAACTTTTGAAGGTGTTAGTATTGGTTTTCTACTTTCTTTTTTGCAGAGCTTAACTAATCCTAATGCCCAACCTAAGATCGGTATTGCTTGGTTAGATGCTTGGATTACCAATACACCAAGCATTAATCCTCTGTATCTGATATCTGTTTTAATTTTAGTAAGCACTTGGT
>JANZYY010000013.1 GCA_026419705.1 Fischerella sp. | reverse complement strand
GTGTATAAGAGACAGGTATTACCACCTATAATAGTTGGCATAATTGATGCATCTACCACTCGCAGTCCTTGTACTCCATGTACTCGAAGTTGGGAGTTGACTACCGACATATCATCGTTACCCATCTTGCAAGTGCCAACTGGATGATATAAAGTTTCTACAGTATTGCGAATATAAGCACGAATTTCCTCATCATCTTGCACCTGCAAACCTGGAACAAATTCTTCACCCCGAAAGGCATCAAAAGCTTTCATTTGTACTAATCTACGAGAAAGTTTTACACCTGCAACTAAAACTTCCAAATCAGCTTCTTTTTCTAGATAATTTGGCTGAATTAGAGGTGCTTCCAAAGGATTATTAGAGCGTAATGTAATGCTACCTTTACTTTGAGGGTATAAAAGAGTTGGAGCAAAAGTAAAGCCATGTCCATCAGGACGTATGAAGCCGTGATTTAAAAAATAGACGGGAGCAAAATGCAATTGTAGATCTTGTATTTTTAGGTCAGGTCTAGTTTTGACGAAACCTCCTGCTTCTGCCACATTTGTTGTGAGAGGGCCATTTTTAAAAAACAAGTATTTCAAAACATTTTTCAATGTCTCTGTATTTGCTAAAGATACAGGTTTAGTACATTTATAAGCAATCGGTAACGCTAGATGATCTTGTAAATTTTTGCCGACACCAGGTAAATCTATAACAACAGGAATTTCCAAAGATTTTAATTGCTTAGCATCTCCGATTCCCGATAGCATTAACAACTGTGGTGAGTTAATAGTACCACCACTTAAAATTACTTCTTTAGCGATTTTTATCTGATGAAATGAACTTTGATGAAAGTATGTTAAACCAATAACTTGCGTGCCTGAAAAATTTATTTTAGTTACTTGTGCATTAGTTTTAACAGTCAAATTTTGTCGCGGCAATACCGGCTTTAAATAAGCCGTTGCTACACTGTGACGTTTACCGTTTTTCTGAGTTACTTGATAAAATCCTACTCCTTCTTGTTCAGCACCGTTAAAATCTTGATTGAACGGTAAACCTGCTTCTATTGCTGCTTCTACGAAGGCACGGGAAAGCGGGTTGATACAGCGCAGATTAGTGACGTTAAGAGGTCCACCCACACCATGATAGTTATTTTTTAGTAAGTTCTGATTTTCCTGATTTTCGGCTTTAATAAAGTAGGGAAGTACATCTTTAGCACTCCAACCTTGATTACCTAAATTGTGCCAATGGTCATAGTCACGCCAATTACCGCGAATATAAATCATGGCATTGATAGAACTACTTCCACCCAAAACTTTGCCACGAGGCCAGTATAATTGACGGTGATTTAAGAAGGGCTGTTTTTCTGTGTAATAAGCCCAGTCATATTCTGTTTTAAATAACTTAGAGAAACCAGCAGGAATATGGATATCTTTTTTTCGGTCTGGATTTCCGGCTTCTAGCAGTAATACTGTAGTTTTTGGATCTTCTGTTAAGCGGTTAGCCAGAACACAACCAGCTGAGCCTGCACCAATAATTACATAATCGTAAATCATAAATAACTTCTTTGCTTAATTTATAAGATTTTATGAGTGAGGTTCGGTAAATTGATCTGAACAGTGTGTTGATTTCACACGCAGTGTAGTAATGGAAATGGGAGCTAAGTAGTCGTCACCTAGCCCATGAATTCTTAGTGAGAATTCATCACCAAGTCACTAAGACACAAAGAGCAAACTTCTTCGTGTCTTGGTGTCTTGGTGGTTAAATAGCAACAACTCTATTGTGTTTGCAGTACCTCCTATTCCGGACGCAGAATACCATAGATAACTAAATCAAAGCGCTTTCCCTCACGTTGGATAAAGCTACGTTGGATTCCTTCTTGGCGGAATCCGGCTTTTTCATGGGCTTTCATCGAAGGTTCGCAAATGGAAATGGAAACCGTTTGGTGGAGTCGGAAGACTGCTTTGAAACTCTGCCCAAGTTTCTGGAGTAGTAGGGCGTACTGGATCGTTGTCCATGATTTGCAGATACTCGTAATTTTCAGACCATTTGGCAAAATACTGGTTGTCTTCTGGTTGAGGTGCAGCAAGACTAACTAGTCTACCTGTAAAAAGTGGTTTGAATTCCATTGAAAAATCCTTTGTCGCTATGTCTTTGAGGTCGTAAGTTCACAAAAACTCTTTCGCACCAGAAGCGCAGTGCGAATTTCGATCAAGCTGTACTTATTGACTAGCTAGTGGTTTGCCAAATCAACTTTGCGGGGTTTGTAGTAGGCACTTTCGCGCTGAAGCGCTAACTACGAACAATACTTACCCAGGAATTTTGGTTTGGTGGAGTACTAGTATCAGCTGAGAATTACGTTTTTACTCAATGACAGGCAACAAAGGCAATACCTAAGTATAAGATTTATTACACATTGTAGTATAGCAGTTGGCTGTAGATTGTCAAATTGCGATCGCCCCTAAATCGGCATTAACATCTTCCTGAAAATTATGAATTTGCAGAATCAGACCAAAGCTTCACTTGCTGCCTCAGTTCTGCCATATCTAAATAATCGTTGGCAAAAGCTTTCCGTAAAAGCGGATGAGGAATAAACTTATCATACTTTTGCATTTCCGGCGCTTCTGCATCACTTAATAAATCTTCTGATTTAATTCTTTGCTCACATAAAGAAATTATCTCTGAATACAGATACTTAACTTTATCTTTGCCCAATTTAATTGTCAAAAAATAAGGATTAACACCAATAATACTTTTAATTTCCAAAGATTCGCGGCAGAAATTATTGATTAACCGTTCCAAAGTGCGGTAAGCTATAGTGCCCATCCAGGGAAATATACAACATTGATCTTGAGCTAATGGTAAAATGTTTATTTTATCTAATCCAGAATTTCGTGTGATTTTACGTACTGCCTGCAAACGTTTAACAGCATTATTTTGCAAATAAGGATATTCTACATCTTCAAATAAGATTTGCCGCATTCTTTGTAAAATGCGTGTATGAATCGTGCCACTACCACCACGCCAAAAAACACTTGCTTGACCTTTAACCTGTTTAACAAAAATAATCTTTTTCTTAAAGTCAACTTCTATAACTTCCCAAGTTTTACCTGCCAAAGTAAATTGATTTCCTACAGGTGGCGGCATGAATATACTACCAATCTCTACAGTCCCTTGTCTAACAACGAATTCCTCATTATCTGGAAAAACAGCATAAAACTTGAACTTACCTACTACCTTTTCACCTGCCAAACCCAAAATTAGTTTACCTTGCTCGGTTAACTGAAGATGATTAATATCAATTAAATAGCGCAATAATAAATTAAAATCATCTTTAGAGATATTAGCAAAAGATGGTAAACTCAAAACTTTTTTTGCAAGGGCAGCAGGAGAAATTTCTCCTGTTGCTACTAAAATACTCATAGTTTGCTGATACAGCAAACTGAACGGATATTTAATCGGTCTTATCGGTTCAATCCATCGTTCTTCTAAATAAAGCTGAATAATTGCAATACACTGTAAAAGTTGCCAAGGAATTTGTTCTGGTAACGCTGCTTTCGGTGATGGTTCATTTTCAGCACAAACAAAGCGCATGTCAGCAGCTTCGCCTCTCCTTCCTGTACGTCCCAAACGCTGTAAAAAACTCGCTACAGAAAGCGGCGATTCCAACTGAATAACTCGCTCCAGATAACCAATATCTATACCTAATTCTAAAGTTAAAGTTGCAGCCGTAACAGCAGGCTGATTAGGTTCGCGCATAGCATTTTCTGCAACTTGCCGCAAGCTAGCAGATATACTACCGTGGTGTACATGATATATATCCGGTTCTCCTACCTCCGCTGCAATTTTTCGCAAAGACGCGATCGCAGATTCAGTTTGCGATTTACTGTTAGCAAAAATCAGGCATTTACGTGATTTACTAAGACTAAAAATATATCTCTCATAACCACCAACTTCTCTTCCTTCGTGTACTTTGCGTACTTTGTGGTTCGTTCCTTCCAAAACCCGCTCATCATTGTCAAGATAAAAATGCTCCACCGCCAATCTAATTTGGCGCTTTCCTACCTCAACCTCCGGAGTGATAACTGACTTTTCAGTTCCAGAACGCAACCATTCCTCAGCCATTGAATAATCACCGAGAGTTGCTGATAAGCCAATTCTCCGCGGTTGTTTTGGCGTCACACATCCTAATCTTGCTAATTGACAAAGAATCTGACAACCTCTCTGCGTACCCATAAATGCGTGAATTTCATCAATAACGACAAATCGTAAATCACCAAACAGGCGCGAGAGGTCATTATTTTTTTTAATTAATAAACTTTCTAAAGACTCAGGTGTAATTTGTAAAATCCCTTGGGGATTTTTCAGAAGCTTGTTTTTATGAGTTTGAGAAACGTCACCGTGCCAATACCAAACAGGAATATCTGCTGCTTTGAGCAAATCATTCAGACGTTCAAATTGGTCGTTAATTAATGCTTTAATAGGACCAATGTATAATGCGCCAATAGTACTTGATGGGTTTTCGTGTAATA
Organism: Fischerella sp.; assembly: GCA_026419705.1. GTDB lineage: Bacteria > Cyanobacteriota > Cyanobacteriia > Cyanobacteriales > Nostocaceae > PCC9605. The sequence continues at coordinate 19,332 of JANZYY010000013.1, read as the reverse complement.
GAGTCAAAATTGGTAGAAACGCTGCTTCTGTTTTTCCGGAAGCTGTACCCGCCGCAACTAATAAGTGAGCATCAGTATCAAATATAACTTGACATGCTGCCAGCTGCACTGGTCGTAATTCTGTCCAGTTGCGATCGTAAATGTATTCTTGAATAAAGGGTGCGAGTCTGGAAAAGGTATGTAAGGCTTCAGCGCGAGCGTATGTATGGTTTATGCCAATTTGGGCTTTGAGATGGGGTATGCGCATCTATTTTTACAAACTAAATTCTGCTACATCATCTTCATCTGCATATGTATCTTTCCTCGCCACAGTGGGTTTAAAATCTCCACTACGAATTAATTCACCAAAAGCCATTCCTGGATTTTGATATAGAATATTCAAGATGCTAATAAAATCTCGTACAATTTCACCTGGAGTTAGTAATGCTGTTGCACCCAAGCGATTGACTATTTCTTGGACAAAATCTTTAAAATCACGACTGTTCAAAATCTGTTCATAACCAAAATGGAGTGCATGAATTTCAGCCAATCTTTGCAACAGTGTTAATATTTCTTCTTGAGTTAAAGGGTTTAGTCGCATGACAGGTCCTAAAAACTCCTGCACGCCTACTTGGGTGACAAAACGACTTTCTTTGGTGCGTCTGCGCCAAGCTGGGTCTGCAAACAGTCCGCGATTTTGGTCTTCTAAAAATTTTGTGGTTCCACCTATAGCGACACCTAGATGTTCTGCTTTGCACTGCATGGTATCATTAAATATTCCCAGCAGTCGGTTATAATTTTTCTCGCGAGTCACTGTAGCAGAGATTTGATATAAGTGCGCGGCTTCATCTAGCAATATTAGCAGTCCTTTATACCCAATTTCAGCCACAAACTTAGCTAATAATTTAATGTAGTCATACCAACTATCATCATCAATAATAATGCGCACCCCTAAGGCAGCTTTTGCTTCTGTTTTAGTACTATATTCTCCGCGCAACCAGCGCAAAGCAGCAGCTTTCAAATCATCGTCATCTAAGCGATAACCACGCCAATAAGCAATAATTACATTGCCAAAATCAAAACCATGAACTAAGTCTTCAATATACTGGACTACTTCCCTGATTTTTGTTTCTACTTGGTCATCAAAGCCGCAATCGTGGGGACGCATACCAGTTTCTTTGGCTACTTCTTGCTGAATTTTATTAATCCATCCCTCTAAAATCGAAACTAAAGCACCACCATCAGGACGAGTTTTTGTAGCAAGACGGCTCATTAATTCTCGATAGGTTGCTAGACCTTCATTATTTGTTCCTGCTAGCCTGCGTTCTAGAGATAAATCTGCATCAGCAACTACAAAACCTTGCTCAATAGCATGGTTGCGAAGTAATTGCAGCATGAAGCTTTTACCTGAACCATAGTTGCCAATGATAAAGCGAAATGCTGCTATCCCTTCTGCAATATCATTGAGGTTTTGTAACAGGCTTTTCAGTTCTTTTTCCCGACCTACTGCTATATGTTCCAGTCCTACCCTTGGCACTACCCCTGCGCTAAGGGAATTGATGATAGCAGTAGATACTTTTTTCGAGATTTTGAGCTTTGCCATGTAGTTCACCTCACCTCAATGTATTTTAGCTTGAAGGTGGGCATTACTTTCATGCCTAGCTACTTATTGACTCTCTCACATTTGACTGCTGATTCAATATAGTGGTTTAGTTTGATGATGTTTGCCTGGCGATCGCGTCTTCATAAATGGCGATCGCTCTTTTGAGATTGTTCGCATGCTCTGGGTAAATTTCTGGAATTGCTGAGCTTGGGTCAATAATCAATTCACCGAGAGTGTCATTGGCTCTTTCATTGATAGAATCAATCAATAAATTGGGCATAGTGATATTTGCTTCCGCAAGCTTCTTGATAGTAGGATTGGGATTTTCTTGTTCTAAAATTGCTTTTAATACCTGCATTTCATGATTCGGTATTTGCTCTAAAAATTCCGTCCATTCTGGCAATAAATTATCTGTCGTATCTTCTTCTTCTATTGTTTCAAGTAAATCAGCAAAAGGAAATAAATCTGCGTTTTTGTCATGCTCATTTTCTGATATATTTTCCGGGTTTAGGGTTTCTATATGTTGTAATAACTCCCAAACTTGGCTTTGCAAATGATCGCGTTCATCTTGCAATAATGAAACTTGTTCTTGCAGTTGCTTAAGTATACCTTGTTTTTCTGTTATTTGTTCTTGCAAGCAGTTGAAGTTGTATTCTATCTTTTTCGTTTCAGCTTTTTTCTCTGTCAGTATTTGATCCTGCCTTTTGCCTTCTGCTTCTAACTCTTGGATTTTCACCCTCATTTCGTATAGTTTTTCTTCTAATTGGGGTTTCAGTCTTTCCAATAGAGTTAAATTGCTTTCTAGTTCTTGCTTTTGCTGCTGAAGTTCGCAAAGTTGATTTTGCAGCTGATTTATTTCAGCTTTAGTTACATTACAATTTAATTCTAAACGCCGCTTTTCTGCATTCAGAGTATTATTTGTTTCTACTTTAGTTTTTTCGAGGTTATGAATTTCATTTTGTAAATAAATCACTTGTCCTTCTAACTGTTTTTTCTCAACGATAATACTACTTAATTCACGACTGAGACTCTCTCTTTGGTTGCGGCGTTCTACAATTTGATTTTGCAGTTGACTTGATTCTTTATACAATGAAGCGTGATGTATATCTAGTTGATTAATTTCTGCTAACAGCCGAGATTTTAAACCCTCCATTTCTTTAATACGTTTGTGGAGTGAATCTAAAATTAGCATTTCATGATTTCTACGTCGCTTATCTATAAACAATACTGCTAAGTAGGTTGCAGGTATGGTAATGATACCAGTGAGAAAGGCTTTATTAAAATCCCAATGAAGAACCAGACTAAGACCAAAACTCACACCAAAGGCAACTATACCGAGAATAAACCGATTGCCGATCGTTGCTGGTTGCATATTGCTTGTTTTGAGCATAGTTAAAGGGTCTGAATAAGTTTTGTTGGTCATGAAGTATACATTTTCGCTTGTAATTTTGAAATTGATAGATGCGAGTATTTCTGGGTAATCTGTATAAGAATTAAGTAGAGCAGCAAGAATCAAGTTAACTCGTAAGGAGCGTCATTTGTCATTGGTAAGAGTTTCAGCATTTTTAGATTTTTTAGCACAGCTGCTTTTATTCCCACCTATCTACTGATAAGGATGTTTATTTTTTTACTTTTTACTAACTTAGTAGCGGTACTAGGTTTTGGTTGTATGATTTTGTGAACCAAACAGTAACCTATCTGCTTTAAAAAAATCAATAAATTGTCGTGCTGTTCTTCCAGAACGACCATTATGACGAGTTGCCCATTGCAAAGCATGATATTCTAAATCTTCCTGACTGATATTAATTCCAGCCAAGTCTGCAAGATGCCGGACAATTTTTAAATAAGTTTTTTGATCGGCAGGCTCAAAAGTGAGTGTGAGACCAAAGCGATCGCTAAATGAAAGCTTCTCCTGCATAGTATCCCAAGCATGAATTTCATCGTTATCTTTAGGAGCTGGTCTATCAGCAAAAAACTCCCGAACCAAGTGACGGCGATTAGAAGTAGCATACACCACGATGTTTTGCGGGCGTGCTGTTAAATTTCCTTCCAAGACTACTTTTAGTGCTTTAAAGGCGTCGTCATCTTCTTCAAAAGACAGGTCATCAACAAAGATAATAAATTTGTGTGGTAGTCCTCGTAATTGTTCTATTATTACTGGTAAATCTTGCAATTGTGATTTTGCCACTTCTAGCAAGCGCAAGTTGCGATCGCCATATTCATTCAGCAAAGCTTTGACTAAAGAAGATTTTCCCGAACCGCGACTACCATAAAGTAATACGTGCAGTGCTACCTGTCCAGACAAGAGAAACTCTGTATTTTTTAACAAAGCTTCTTTCTGCGACTCGTAACCTGCGAGCTCATTCAATTTCACTGGGTCGGGGTAGGGTATACCGACAAAATGCCCGGCTTGCCAACGCAAAGCTTTACACTCTGCAAATATACCTGTGCCAAATTGCCGATAGTAAGCTGCCAAATCCTCTACAGCATCAGCCCAATTTTCTAAATTTTGTAAAGATATGACTAATTTTGTCTCTACTTTTACTACCTCATCTTGCTCTTGATACCATACCACTGGTGAGACAGGCAGATGGGCAACAGCTTGCACCCATTCACTCAAAATGGCGCTGCTACATTCATAAAGATTCTGTAGTATCTGTAAGTCATGTTTTGCTGCTGCAATTAAAGCTGGAGGCAGATTTGCAAATTCTCGCTGTTGAGCTTGCCTTGTAAAAGGATTCTCATCTGTAAGAATTTGGACGATCAGATATTCTTCCCAATTTTGATTTCTAGCTGCTAAGGATTTAAAGTAATTGCCGTAAGCTAGTAGGCAATTCCTGGCATCGGCTTCAGTGTAACGTATAGCTTGTAACAGGTCAAGAAATGCTACACCCACTTCTGTTTGTAGAACAGATTGGTAGAGTAACAGAGATGCTGCTTGGCGCTGAAGGAATTGAACCTTTGTATAGGATGAAGTACTTGCCATAGGCATCGCTTGATTATCCATCAATGGGGTTATTTGGCTAAACAGCTATGGTAAATTGTCTGCCGAGGCTTGCAGCAAAATTAAAATCTACATAGGTTTCAATAATGAATTTAGGTATTATTGCCACCATTGCCTACGGCGTTATTACTTTAATAGGCGGTATTGTCGGCTACATCACTGCTGGTAGTAATGTTTCACTTTTGAGTGGTAGCATCAGTGGTTTGTTGCTCATTTTTGCAGCCTTTGTGCAAATCCAAGGAAAGACTTGGGGTTTGATTTTAGCAGCTGCAGTCACCGCTGTACTATTGGTTGTCTTTGCATTTAGACTGGCTAAAACACACAAGTTTATGCCTGCAGGATTGATGACGGTTTTAGGTATGCTGACACTAGCAGTGATAGTAAATCAACTGACAATATTAAGAAGATAGGGTAAACACAGGGGGAAGGAGGAAGATGATTGCTTGTTGTGCACTTTATAAATGGGCGTGTACCTCACATGACTTTACTAGTACATTTATATTACCGCAAGACGCTTTTGTCGCAAACTGAATTAATTTAACTGCTGGGGATTGGGATTTCAAAATTTGGTGTTGCATATTTACGGGATGAATTTATTGTCTGTGACAAATAGAAAATTCAATTCTTGGTGTTTTGGTGACTTAGTTCCTGCGGTCAGCCGCTTGAGCGCATCTACAAAGTTCATGCCAAAATTATGCAAAACCAAGGATTAGCTATACCCCGACCCCCAGTCTCCTTACTGAATAAAAAAACACTTCGTATTCAGCAATTTGCGTCACTCAAATTGTCGATCGGATTTTTGCTGTTTACTCAGGTGGTTAAAAAACTTTTGTGAGTATGAAAAGTAGTCAAGTTTGAGGCTATCGATAAAATCGACCCGAAAGATAAATAACAGTTTTTGAGTACAATTGTAAGCTCCCTGAGTTTAAGAGTAAACTCCGTAGATTAACTAAATAAGTACAATATATTTATAAATATTTAACATAAGTATTGTGTGGAGAACAAGAATTTAACAGCTAGGATTTGGTTATCTCCAGCCATTAGATTTACTAAAATCATGAGTACAGTTCCGTAAACAAGCAGTAATTATTTTACTACTAAGTGTTATCAATATCTGATGTACAAGCAAAATGTGGGTATGTGATTATAAGGTTTAATGAGAAACTTTATTTGCAAAACTCCTAAACTGTAATGGTTAGAAATTCGCAATTGGTGGAGGGTTCAATATATATTGCATCAGTGGCACCGAGCAGTGTATTTGCTAAGTAGTCAACAACTAACAACCAGCAAATAACAATCAATAAATAATCAAAAGTTTTTAAAGTTTTCAATCCATATGCACGCAAAGTTTAAAGAATGAGTAAAGGCTAGATTGCCATTTTGGCAAGCTTTTGTTGAAGATATAGGATATTAGTATATTGTAGTAATCGATATTGATCTATGCGCATTTTTGCTATCTAGCGAATAGTACTTAAACTAAGTTAATAATAAAATAGCTAATTATCTAAGCAGTTTTACGATTTAGGAAATAAGATATGGTATTTTCACTGTCCTCTCACAATGTCATCCCGTATCTTCAAGAAGTAAGTCTGTGTAGTTCAAAAGATAGTGCATCTTTTGAATCGGAGTTACCGAAAACTAGCAAGAAGAATTTTAACTTACTGGTAACGCTGAGAGGGAATCGCAAGCTATTGGTTAAACAAGAACGTTGCGTTGATGATAATGGCATCCCCCAAGAATTTTTTAATGAGTGGCTCTTTCATCAGTTGTTACAGCAGTTTCCAGTTTTAGGAAATATTGCGGAAATAGCATCATTATTGCTGCATTTTGATCGAAAAAATTATATTCTTGTTCGCAACTATCTAACGGAATATTTTGAATTGGCTAATTTTTATCAACGCAATGATATTTATCCTCCGGGAATAGCAGCAGCCATAGGCACTAGCTTGGGTGGGCTGCATCGTGCAACATTCAATCAGCGCGAGTATCGCGATTTCATGGCGACTGCTCCCCAAGGGCAATTTCGCTATCAGTTTTACAATCCAGCGCAAGGGACAGGGTCAATTAGTCCAGAAATTTTTGGTAATGTTCCTAGCGATGCACTCAAGTTTTATGTTCTTTATCAACGCTATGAAAGCTTAGAAGCAGCGATCGCAGAATTAGCAGCCTTATGGCAACCTTGCTGTTTAACTCACAATGACCTGAAACTAGAAAATCTCTTGGTGCATTCTCGGTGGAAACAACTAGATAATTGCCTTGTGAGATTAATTGACTGGGAAGCTTGTAGTTGGGGAGATCCAGCTTTTGATTTGGGTCCTGTAGTGGCCGGTTATTTAAAAATTTGGTTAGAAAGTTTGGTGGTAGACCCATCGATTGAGTTAGAAGAATCTCTACAATTAGCAGCAACACCTCTGGAGGATCTCCAGCCTTCCATACTTGCCTTTATTCAAGCTTATCTAGACGCTTTCCCCATAATTTTGGAGTACCGTCGCGACTTGCTCCAGCGAGTAGTTCAGTTTGCCGGTCTTGTACTCATTCATTACTTGCAAGAAACTATTCAAGACCGCAAATTCTTTAATAATGCTAGTCTTTGTACCCTTCAAGTTGCTAAAACTCTGCTTACTAGACCTCAAGAATCTGTAATGACAGTTTTTGGCAGCAGTGAGTCAGAAATCATCAAGCCTTTTGCCAAATTTACCAAACTACCCCAAACCAAAACAGAACAGAATTTAGTTCGCCTTTATTACAACAAAACCCGTTTGCGGGGGTGTTGATAACTATACAGGAATATGGGGAAATTCGGAATCATGCTAGATTTTTCTGACAATCATCTGCTAAATTCTCTACTCGATATTGTTAACAATATCCAGATAAAGCCTAATTTTTGCATCTGCCATCCTAACTATCAACCTTTCGCCTTGCCGAATCGATTGGCAGAGAGATTTCAGAAAAATTCAGCAGAACTACAGCGTAAGTATTTCACCTTACTGTTGCGGAATTTTATCTACGGTATCTATTACAATGGTTTGTTACAAAATGTCTTAGCAATAAATGCCAAACCAGTAAATTGTTTACCCCATAAAAGTATAGAAAAAAATTCTATCTTGGAGATTGATTGGCAATTTTACGAGCAATTGCACGAGAGTAATCACGGTACCGGTTATTATGATTCTGGTTGGCAGGTGTTGCGACGCGAACCAGATGGCAGTCTGGCGGTGAATAAAGGCGGTTTGACGTTGCACATTGAAAGTGACCGCCATCTAGAACCAATTGTGCAGTCTGCCAAAGTTGGTGAGTTACTAAACATTTGGATGCCGAAAAATCGACTGCAAAATGGTTGCTACGTAGCAGTTGGTAATGTTGCTCAGAAACTGGGAAGCAATCCTGACGATGACTTAGGAGAAGGACGAATCTACTTGAATTTAACTTCATCAGGAGCGATCGCTCTGATGGAGAGCTTGACAATGCAACTGAATGATGCAGTAATCCCCTTCAACTTTCAGGTTCCATACAATCCTTCAGCCTACAAACGTTATGACTCAGGAGTGCTTTACTTTAAGCGCCATGACTATCCAGCCGTCCGAGAAGTCTTGCAAGCTGTATATGCACAGCATAAATCTCATTTCCGACCAGAAATTCCTTTATTTACCAAATTTTTGGCATCTGGTTTGAGCTTTGCTGAAGAACCAACGAAAAAATTTGTTTGTCGGGAAAGTTTTGGCATTAACCGTTGCCAATTAGTCGCTAATGCCTTATTTGAAGCTTGGCAAAAGGGGCGAAATTCTGCCGAAGAAAGAATGCAAACTATCTGCAAACATTTTGCTATTTTTGGAATTGATTTGCAGCGTCCCTACCTCAATCCCAGTTCTCAGGATATCTACCATCCTTTAGAGTCTGTTTTCTGTCCTCTGAGATCCCCCTAACCCCTCTTAAAAAAGGACGAACTACATAGACGCCGGCTTCCCGCTAGGATAGAACACAAACAGAGGAAGAAGTTGGTAAGTCCTCCTTGGCGAGGGGTGGAGCAAAATCTTTGATACTTCTCAAACATCCTTTGAAACTAATTTTACTGAAGCCCAAGTACTATTAAAAATAAAAAATACGAATAAAACTACTTCATCTCAACCTCAGTCGGAGACTCCTTGAAAAGTTTTGATTTAATCCCCGGTTTGCACTCTGATATTGCCGAACCACCATGCCAGTAATGCACCAAAGCCTAATATATTTACTACTAACAATACTAGGTTTCCAAGCACTGGAATCAAACCGATTAAACTTAAGATGAGCATGCCGATGAGAAATTTCTGTATGAGCGATCGCTCTCGAGTTGTTAATGTCCTTTGCCCAAGCCAAAGAGCAACTCCAAGAGTTCCCAGTAGAACTGTAATCATAAATACTAAAGCAACTAAGGGTAATAACGGAATTCCTATTAAACTTATTGCTAGCACGATGATTAGCACAATCACGGCAAATAAACCACCTAAACCCCACAATCCACTTTGAATGGGATAATGACTGACAGTTGCTGCCAGGTTTAATAGAAAATTTGGTCGCCAAAGTATGATTAAAACACCAACAATAGTACTAATTAGTATGTTGAGAAGATGAAAGGCGGTATTGAAGAGATAGCTAGAAATGAAACCTCTTCTCTTTCTAAAACCATACATTCCCCACCTGCCATTCTCTAAAATTGTACCTGAGGCACCATCAATGGTAGCTCCTTCCTCTGTGATAATTTTTCCCCCCACTACATAGACATCACCGTCAACACGGGCACCCTTTTCTAAAATTACATCTCCATCTATAGCAATTGCAGTGTTGGTTACTTGTGTTCCCTGCTGAATCCTCACCGTTCCCCCAATCGCTATGGCATTTTTTACAGACTGATTAGGCGCAACTATTACATCATTCCCAAATCGGATAATATTAGTGTTGTTAATGTTAATATCGGCTTGGGCTAAAGCTGTTATTGAGAAAAAAACTGAGAAAAAAATCGCACTCAGAGCTAATACTAATAGAAAAAAAAATTGTTTGAGAGTACTTCGCTTCACAAACTTTTCCCCTGATTCAAAATAGAAATTATCCCTAATACCCTCTTTATTAGCATTTCTATTCAGAAATTTAATCTATCAATAGTTCAAATAAGAGCTTGAGTTTGCTTGATAATCTTCAATGCAACCGAATGTAACAATTCCTACTTCAGCAACTTAGGATAATTTCCCCTTGGAAGCTTTCCCTCTCCCATTCTATTTTGTAAAATCAGTTCTAAGAGTAGGCTAAGTGCCTGCTTGAGCTTTGTCTACCATTTTTGATATTACTGCTCATGGCTTTTAATTACAATCGCACTGTTCGCTTTCAGGATACTGATGCTGCTGGGGTAGTATACTTTGCCAATGTTTTGGCGATTTGTCATGAAGCTTATGAAGAATCTTTAAGAACGGCGGGTATTAATCTGAAGGAGTTTTTTAGTCATTCGTCTGTGGCTTTTCCAATTGTTCATGCTAGTGTGGATTTTTTTCGCCCAATGTTTTGCGGTGACCAGTTAATCGTGAGATTAATGCCACAAAAAATTGGTGTGGAAAAGTTTGAAATCAATTACGAAATTGTTGTTGCAGATATGGTGGTTACTAAGGCTATCACTAGACATGTTTGTATTGATGCCAATAGCAGACACAAAAGAGAATTGCCTGAACAGATCCTTGAATGGTTGGAGATAAATCGCAAAGATGCAGAAAACATCGAAAGAAGAAAATCAAGAGAGGTGATTTAATTATAAGGCAGATTTTTCGGAAATTTGTAGTAATTTTGCAGTAATTTGCTGTAGTTGTTGATGGTTGATTTTGCCTTGGGAGTTGCGCGGTAAACTTTGCACAGGAATCCAATATTTAGGAAGTTTGAATTTGCTGAGTTTATCTTGAAGTGATTTTTCGATTTCTACTGCAGAGATATTTGGGTGTTTGGGAATATAAATGGCTGTGATTGCTTGTCCCCAATACTGATGTGGTATACCTACTACACAAACATCAATGACCTTTGCAGTTGCTCTGATTGCAGATTCTATTTCAGCAGGAAAGACGTTTTCTCCTCCTGTAATGATTTTGTCACTTTTACGTCCAACTACATTTAAATAACCTTCTCGATCTAAAAAACCTAAATCATCTGTATTGAAAGTAGGAACTAGGGACTGGGGACTTGGGACTTGAGAAGATAAATTCTGATTATGATTGCTATATTCAGCATTTGCAAAGGTAATGTTTAAAGGATAATAACCAAGGGCTAAAGATTCAGATTGAATTGTAATATTCCCAATTTGATGAGTATTTAAAATTTCACCTTGCTCGTTGCAGATTACGATCTTGGCATGGGGCAGAATTTTACCGCAGTTAACTTTACCATTGAGAAAATCCTTGGGTTTAAGTGTAGCAATTTGGGAAGCGGTTTCTGTCATGCCATAAGTGATAGCTAAGTTGATTTGATAGTATCTTGCTTTCTCTAAAAGTTCATCCCAGGCTGGTGCACCTCCCAAAAGGACAGTTTGAAATTGTGATAGCCAGGTGGTTAAATCGGAATTTTGGAGCAGATACTGTAACTGAGTTGGTACTAAAGATATGAAAAATTTTGATGTTTCGATATCAGGTAATTGACCAGATTTTAATTTTTGAAAGGGTAAAATTGTAAGTTTGCCACCGGTGGTGAAGCAGCGCACAAACTGTATCAAACCGCTAACATGATGTAGGGGCAATACACAGAAGGAATTGACTTTTTGTAGTTGAAAATATTCTGTAAATCCTCGTACTGATGCTGTGAGAGTTTCCCAAGTGTGGACAGCAAATTTAATCTTTCCTGAAGATCCACCTGTGGGAATCATTATGTGTGGGCAATTGGTAATTGGTAATTGGTAATTGGTTTTCTTATTCTCCATTACCAATTCTCCATTATCCATTCCCCAAAGAATATCTGGCTGTACTAAATCAAAGACTTGTTGCCATTCCTGCTTCACCCAGTTAGGATTACAAAGGAAAATTGGACAATTAGCTGCACAAGCGGCTAGAAACCCTGCTAAAAATCGCACTGGTTCGCGTTCAGCTAAGATAATTTTCGGTGGTGTTTGCCAATGCGAACACTGGGTTAATTCTAAATAAAATTGTTCAGCTAATTGTGGAAGTTCACCGCTGCGATCGCAAATCAACCAGTCATTGCTAATCAAATTTTCCAGGAATTTTACCATACATTTTCCTGCTCAATAGCCTCATCTTCAGTAAACCAGTGATTGACACCAAAACCTACTGCCCTGTTGTGTCGCGATAATTCCACTGCTAGTTGGAGTGCGGCTTTTCTACCAATGGCAGTTTCAAATACAGATGAAAACACAGCATCAATTTCATACTGTTGGCAAAACTGACGCAGGCGGGATGGGAAACCAATTATTCCTGGTTTAATAACAAAAATTCCCCGCCAACCTTGTTGATAACAGTACTTTAATTGCTGGAGGGTAGCTACAGACTCATCTAAAGCGATCGCCGTTTGATAGCAACGACTCAATGCCAAAATCGCTGGAAATTGATCTACAGATAGGGGTTGTTCAATAAATTCAATTTCTACAGGCAATTCATGATTAGCATTAAGGCGATCGCAAGTTTCCAGCCATAAATTAGCTTCCTCCTGGCTGAGTCCGCCGTTAGCATCTAATCGCAGTTTTGTGGAGGCTGGTAAGCTTTGAATCAGCAATTCCAAGATCTCCAATTCAACAGGTGTAGCATAAACACCTATTTTCCATTTCAAAGTAGAGTATCCTTGCTGGTAAAGCGCCTCCCACGCCTGTAGTGCTGCTGATCCTGCGGGTAGTAAACCGCTATATGAAATTTGGGTAAGGGGCATTGGGCAAGGGGGATCGGGCATAGAAAAGATCCAATTCCCAATTCCCAATTCCCAGTGCCCTATTCCCAAAAGCGCTGACTCAAATCCAAACTGACAGGCGGGTAATTCATCGGGAATAGAAAAAATAGTCTCCTCTGTAATTTCCTTTGGTAGTTGACGACAAAAATCCAAGGCTTGTGCTAGGGTTTCCGAACCAAACCAACCGATCGGGGCGATTTCCCCCCAACCGACTCGATCGGTTTTATCTGTGAGGCGAATAATGATACCTTCACGGATATCCCAAATACCGTGACTGGTTGCAACTGCACGTACAAACTTCCGTTGATAAGGACGAAATTCAAATCTGTAATTCACTACCTCAAAATTAAATCAATTCGTCAGGGTTTGTTATTCGTTGTTTGTTGTTAGTTGTTTGTTGCTTGGAACAACCAACTACCAACCACCAACCACCAACAAAAACTTAAAGCATAAATCCTACACCGAATAGCAAACAACACCAAAAATGCACGGCGACGGCGATGAATTTGCAGTTACTGACTTTTTCTGGGCGATCGTGATTTTGCCGGACATGAGTGCATAATTTGATGGCAAAAGGCAAACTCACCCAACTCAGTAATGTCCACGCGGGAAAAATTCCCCAAACTACCCACAAAAAACTAAGGGCGTAAATGCTACCAGTAAACCAATGTAAAAATTGTGCGCCTCTTTGCGTTCCCAGCCGAACAATGGGCGATCGCTTTCCTGCTGCTAAATCATCTTGAACTTGGTGAAAGTGTGAGCAATACAAAATTAAAGTTGTAGCAATTCCCACAATCACCGAGGCTGTTAAATTTAGCGTTGACCAACTTTGAGTTTGGCTGTAGTATGCTGCCGAAACCGCTAGTGGTCCAAACGCAAAAAAGCAAAGAATTTCCCCTAAACCCTGGTATCCTAAACGAAAGGGAGGCCCTTGGTAAGCATAGCCCAAAGCACAGCAGACGAGGACTAACCCTATGACAGTTAAGTCACGTTGCCACCAAGCGATCGCTAATATCCCTAGCAATCCTAAACATAAAAATATATTGCCTAACCAAAATATTAATAACTTGTTACCAGTCAAATTCACTAGAGAATGATGTTTATTCCGATCGATTCCTGTTTCAGAATCAAAAACATCATTACTGAGATTTTCCCAAGCCAAAATCAAAATTGCAGCAGCCAAAAAAGTCAGAAAATTTGTTGCATTTAAAGTTTTATTTTCCGCAAAGGCTACAGCCGTTCCTACCCAGATAGGCATAATTGCAACGCTGTACATTGGCGGTTTTATCGCTGCCATCCATAACTTGGTTTTGGGATTATTTTGGGGATATGAAATCAGCTTTGTATTCATTACTCACAATCAATTCAATTGCCAGCACCTTTCCTATGCCCAAAACTTATGGTTTGGATACAAACCATATGTAGGTGAGACCCTGTAAGAAAGCCATTTTTCTACCTATGAGATTTAATCTCATGTCACGAACTGCTATTTGCATCCCGAAGCAGGCAATGCCAAATAGGGTATTGCGAAACCACAATCTAGCAGAGCCAACACGCTGGTGAAATAGCGACTGTTTATGTTACCTGTAGAAATACGACCACGATCTATCACTCTTTAGGAAGATAACTTCAAAAAAATTTACTATTTTTAGATCCATGACAGTTTCACCATGTCCTGCTGACTTTTTTGTATACAATAAGGAACTATACCAATTTCTTGTTGCTGCTCAGCGAAAGAGTATAAAAAATAATTCTGCACAAATAGCTAGTATTTCACTGGAAATTAACTTGGTTGACCCGCTGCTAGTACTGGACAAGCTCGCACAGCCAAATCAGCTTAATTTTTATTGGGAAAATCAGGGTAAAAAAGAAGCTATTGCAGCAATTGACGCTGTAGCAAAACTACAAATTGAAGGAAGAGAACGGTTTAGCAAATCAGAAGAATTTATTAAAAATTGCTTAAGACATATAATAAATTTTAGCAGTACAGAAGAAATTTTTTCGAGACCACTATTTTTTTGTAGTTTCAGTTTTTTTGATAAAAATTACCATGAAGATTATCCTTTTCCAGCAAGTACAGTTTTTGTGCCTCGTTGGCAGATAGCAGTAAAAGATAAACGCTGTATATTAGTTGCTAACACAATTATTCACGCTGATGTAAATATTGAAAAATTTTTGTATGTTCTATGGAGAAAAATTGAAATTCTCCAATCTTTGGAATATCATTCTCACCATCGAGATTGTCGAGAGCTAAAATTCAGCAAAAAATCCGTTGCGAATCCTGATAAATTTAAACGTTCGGTATTTTCAGCTTTAGAAACAATTAATTCTAGGCATGTAAGTAAAATAGTACTAGCAGATGCACTAGATGTGAGATCTGATACTCCTTTTAATTTGTTTAATTCTTTACACAACCTGCGGCAGCTACATCCGAATTGTTATATTTTTTCTACAAGTAACGGCAAGGGGCAAAACTTTATTGGTGCTAGTCCAGAACGTTTAATTAGCATTCACAAGCAACAATTAATTACTGATGCGCTAGCAGGAAGTGCACCACGAGGAAAAACACCTGCTGAAGATGCTACCAATGCCGATCAACTACTCAATAGTGAAAAAGAAAGACATGAGCATTCACTCGTAATTGATTTTATCACTCAACGTCTATCGCAACTAGGTGTATTACCGCAGCTTTTACCATCTCGGTTGCGACAGTTATCTAACATCCAGCATTTATGGACACCGATTAGCGCCTTAGTTCCCGAACACGTCCATCCATTACAAATAATTTCGCAATTACATCCCACGCCAGCAGTAGCTGGTGCAGCACCAGAGATCGCCTGTGCTGAGATTCGTCGTTACGAAAGCTTTGAGAGAGGATTGTATGCTGCACCGTTGGGATGGATAGACGCAGATGGCAATTGTGAATTTATTGTCGGGATTCGTTCTGCACTCATAGATGGCGATCGCGCTAGACTTTACGCAGGTGCGGGTATTGTTGCGGGTTCCGATCCGGAAAAAGAACTGGTTGAAATTCAACTTAAACTTCAGGCATTATTGAAAGCATTAGTTTAAAGAAGGCAGAAGTAGATGACTATTTTGTGAGAGTGAATGATACACTTCTTAATTTTGACAATGATTTTTGTAGTAAAAATTATCATAAGTATTTTTTCTTTTTCTGTGAGGTAAAATTGCCAAACTGGCAACCAAGCTTACTTTTATTTATTTATTATCTCAGGTATTATAATTATGGAGCTTAACCAGCGGTGCTAAAACAACTACCAATAAATTCTCGCTTTCACACATTCACACGTAAAAGTGAGGAAGCGCTTGATATAAAATCCATGATTTAACGAACCACAAAGCACGCATAGACGCGCAGCGACTACTCTACGAGAAGGGCTTACGCCTTGGGAGTGCAGGGTAGGACAAGAAAAGATAAGAGTTTGAGAGAACTTTGATGAGAAGGCAGAAGGCAGAAGGGTACCCCATAAATTTAGGGGTTTCTAACAATGATGCTTTGTATCTCATTATCTTCTCCACAAATAAATTTGGGGGCTTGAAACCTTTCGGGCAGAATGCATCGGACTAAAAAAAGGTATTAAATTTGACTTAAGCCTTCTGCCCTCAGCTCCCGCTGCCTTTCTTCGGTCATTTCCTGATTCGACTTGGTGTCTCAGTGTCTTAGTGGTTCAAGAAAACACCACAAAGACACCAAGACACGAAGAAAATTTCTTGTTTAGTATTGAAAAATTCAATGCTTGTCGTTCTTGGCGTCTGTGGCTTTAGCCTGCGGTCAGCCATCGCCATTTTATGTAACGCCTTTTACACAAAATCCTTGTGAGTAAAGGATTTAGCATTCGCACCCGTGTAGGTGGAGACAACATGTCCATCGCCAGTTAACTGGTACTTATATGTCACCAACCCTTCTAAACCAACAGGACCGCGGGGAGGTATTTGTTGAGTGCTAATTCCAACTTCTGCACCGAAACCGTAGCGGAAACCATCTGCAAAGCGTGTAGAACAGTTATGGTATACTCCTGCAGCATTAACCAGTGCGAGGAAAGTTTCCGCCGCCTTTGTATCTTCAGTGACGATCGCATCAGTATGCTTAGAACCGTAATCGTTAATGTGGGCGATCGCTTCTTCCAACGAATCCACAATCTTAATCGCCAATATCAGATCGCTGTACTCGGTTTCCCAGTCTTTTTCTGTAGCTGGTGTGATATTTTGTAAAATCTCACGGCTACGTTCATCGCCTCTTAATTCTACATTTTGTGCTTGCAGAGCCTCTGCAACCTTTGGTAGAAAAGTTGCGGCGATATCGCTATGAACTAGCAAAGTTTCAATAGCATTGCAAGCAGCAGGATATTGTATTTTTGCATCAACAGTGATTGTCACTGCTTTGTCAATATCAGCGGCTTTATCTACATAAAGATGACAAATACCATCTTCATGACCTAAGACAGGAATACGGGTATTTTCCTGCACAAATCGTACAAAAGAATTAGAACCTCTGGGAATAATTAAATCTACATATTTATCTAGTTTCAAAAGTTCTATAGTTTCTTCTCTTGTTGTCAGTAACTGCACCACATCTGGGTGAACAGCAGTTTGAGATAATCCCTGTTTAATTGCTTTCACTATTGCTTCGCAAGAACGAATTGCTTCTTTGCCACCTTTAAGAATAACGCCATTGCCCGACTTGATCGCTAAAGCGGCAATTTGAATCGCCGCCTCTGGACGCGCTTCAAAAATAACGCCCAAAACTCCCAATGGACAAGTGATGCGCTTGAGAATTAAGCCTTTATCTAGTTCGCGGTGAATCTGCACCGCACCAACTGGATCGGCAAGTTTGCCAACATCTGTTACTCCTGCGATCGCATCTCTTAGTTTATGCTCATCCAACTGCAAGCGCTTATAGAGTGGTTTGGCAATTCCTTGAGTAGCTGCTGCTTGACAATCAGCAACGTTTGCTTGCAAAATTTCATCTTTTCCTGTCTCTAAAGCTTGGGCGATCGCTGCAATCGCCTGGTTTTTTGCCTCAGTTGGTAGGACTGCTAGCTTGAGTGCTGCCAGGCGAGTTTTTTTGGCTATTGCAATTAGGTTTGATGAATTATCATCAGAAATAGTCATGTCACAAAAGAATCTGAATCTTTGCCTTTTTACAATCGTATCAACTTAGATACTCATTCAGTTATTAGTCATTGGTCATTAGTCAAAAGACCCTTTAGAACAGGTTCACAACAAAAAGATAAAACTTCCTGTTTCTTAATCCCTAGCTTCCAGCTTCTATCCCCTAGTCCTGGACTGCTTTCACCAGAACTACATTGCCTTCTAGCTTTGCTATGTAGGTAGGTAGGGGTTTTTCTGCCGGGCCATTTATCACTTTGCCATCACTGGCATATTTGGAACCATGACAGGGACACACAAAAGCATTTTGGTCTTTTTTCCAGCTCACAATACAACCTTTGTGAGTGCAAGTGGGGTTTAAGGCAATTAATTTACTTGTGTCACTTGGATCTCGAACAATCAATACTTTACCAGCGGCAGCTTCTTCATTAAGAATTTGACCGCTTTTGTCTAACTCTGCTACTGTACCAACTTCTTGAAAAC
Organism: Fischerella sp.; assembly: GCA_026419705.1. Lineage (GTDB taxonomy): Bacteria > Cyanobacteriota > Cyanobacteriia > Cyanobacteriales > Nostocaceae > PCC9605. The sequence goes on along the minus strand of JANZYY010000013.1, from coordinate 1,237 downwards.
CATCAGCGCGGGGAGGAGGTGTAGATTGCTGAGACTTAGTTTGCGAAGAACAAGCTGCAATAACTAAAGGTAGAGAACTGGCAAAACTTCCCACACCTACCCAACCGATAAATTCACGACGATTCATAAGCTTGTTGATCCGCTATATTTTAATTTTGTCGTGGGGATTTTCCCCTTTGACTGTATAATTTTAACTTAATTGTCATAGTGAATTTTCTTGGAGGTTGTGGAAAAATAGTTTGATATTAAATGTAAATAAATTACAACTTATATAAATAAAATTGCACAACTTTTTGTATGCAAAGCAACATAATGAATAGACTGCTGAGGAAATGAAGATGGATTTTGATCTTGCACCATTCTGTATAAAAGCCAGAGGCTTTGGTTCTCTTTACCAGGTTGAAGGGTGGTAACGAGGGTGGTAGGCTGCTGCCTTTTGGCTATTGCAATTGGTGCAAGATGTGAATAAAGTTAATGCATGAAATTTATGATGGGTTAATTTCTCAATCAGTTCTCAATCAGTCTGAATTAGATTTCACATAGTTTTTTAACAAAAGCTTAAGGAGGGCCTGATGGTTACAGCTACCAGACCAGAACAACAGGTGAAAATTGGTCCAACCAAGCTGCTGATTAATAACGAGTGGGTAGAAAGCGTCAGTGGTAAAAGGTTTGAAACGATTAACCCCGCTACGGGCGAAGTCATCTGTGATGTTGCAGAAGCAGATGCTCCGGATGTGGATAAAGCAGTCGCAGCAGCTCGCAAAGCTTTCAATAGTGGCGAATGGCGTCAGATGTCAGCTAGTCGTCGGGGTGAGTTGCTCTACAAATTGGCGGATCTAATTGAGCAGAATCTCGATGAATTAGCGCATCTGGAAACCCTAGACAATGGTAAACCACTGCATGATTCCCGCGGCGACATCGAGTTAGTTATTGCTTGTTATCGCTACTATGCAGGCTGGGCTGATAAAGTACAAGGCAAGACCATTCCTATCAATGGCCCGTACTTTTGCTATACGCGTCATGAGCCGGTGGGCGTGGTAGGTCAGATTATTCCTTGGAACTTCCCATTATTGATGCAGGCGTGGAAGTTGGGACCAGCTTTGGCAACGGGTAATACGGTAGTGATGAAAACTGCCGAACAAACACCGTTATCAGCACTGCGGGTAGGCGAGTTGATCATCGAAGCTGGTTTTCCACCTGGTGTGGTGAATATTCTCTCTGTCTCTTATACACATCT
>JANZYY010000140.1 GCA_026419705.1 Fischerella sp. | reverse complement strand
AGATGTGTATAAGAGACAGCGTAGAAGCACAACCGCTTCCGCAGGCAAGCAGAAGACAGGAGACAAAAGGGGTGAAAAAGCAGAAAACAGGAGCAGGCAAAAGGCAACAGCCTCCCCGTCCACGTTCACCCGTTATTTATACAGAGATGGAATTCCCTGTTCCCATGACAGAACCAATGTTTGTGGAAGAACAGCAAGTTGTAGCTTATCCAGTCAACGGATCGGAAGCTGAGGGTATTAATGCTTGGTGGATGTTTCTGGCGATCGCATTCATAATAATTTTGGGTTTTGGTGCTGGCTATTTGGTCGTGCGTCCCTTGTTTGAACATCACACTCGCTAACAAATCAACTTTCTCAATCTATGTTACAAAAGCTACAAAATCATGAGAAACCGAAGATAAAATCCTTGAATTGTTACAGTCAAAATTATGGAAGTAAGCAATACTAGCTATTATACCGTCATCAAATGATGTCGGATGAACTGTTCATACATTCAAGATTTTGTGTAAATTAATTCTTTTTTACAATTATCGGTTGCACTAACAGTTAAAGCTTTGGACAAAGGATCTGGTTATATATATAGAAGCTACTAGAAAACAGGAGATAAAAATGAAAAAAGTAGAAGCTATTATCCGTCCCTTTAAGCTTGACGAAGTAAAAATTGCTCTAGTCAATGCCGGTATAGTTGGTATGACTGTTTCGGAAGTGCGGGGATTTGGACGCCAAAAAGGGCAAACAGAACGCTATCGGGGTTCGGAGTACACTGTTGAGTTTCTGCAAAAACTCAAACTGGAAATTGTCGTTGAAGATAACCAAGTGGATATGGTTGTCGAGAAAATTATCGCCGCTGCCCGGACTGGTGAAATTGGCGATGGTAAAATATTCATTACACCAGTTGAGCAAGTTGTGCGCATTCGGACTGGGGAAAAAAATACAGAAGCTGTTTAAATTAGTTACTTGTTGATAGTTGGTAGTTGCTTGGAACAAACAACAAACAACAAACAACAAACAACTAACAACTAAGCACCGGACGCAGACAATCTTTGCAACGCAACTAACC
>JANZYY010000139.1 GCA_026419705.1 Fischerella sp. | reverse complement strand
AGACAGGGTTTATCACTTTGGCGAGATGATGAACCTTCTCCCACTCGTTCCTCAGTAATAGTGCGAATGAGCCAATCACATATTCGCTTTGGTACTTTTGAACGACTGCACTATTTCCGGCGTCCTGATTTAACTAAAAAGCTATTAGACCATGTGATTGAGCAGTACTATCAACACTTAGATGGTGAACCAGATAAGTATGCTCTATTTTATGCAGAATTAGTCCAAAGGGTATCAGAATTAGTAGCGCAGTGGATGGCGGCTGGTTTTTGTCATGCAGTATTAAATACTGACAATATGTCAATCACAGGGGAGAGTTTTGATTATGGTCCCTATGCTTTTATTCCTAATTACGATCCCTACTTTACTGCTGCATATTTCGACTACTATAAACGCTATTGTTACATCCATCAGCCAGAGATTTGCAAGTGGAATTTAGAGATACTCCAAGAAGCATTAAAAGCTGTTATTCCTCAAAATGATATGGAATCAGGATTAGCCAGTTTTGATGAATATTATCTGGCTGAGTATCGCTCTTTAATGTTGAAAAAATTAGGTTTTGAGCAACTTCTATTACAATCAGAAGCAGAGGAACTTTTAAAAGCAACTATTGAATTTTTAAAACATTATCCAGTTAGCTATCATCACTTTTTTGCAGACATGGCTACTACCTTTTCCAGTAAATGGAGAGATGATGCGAGTTTGATTTTGAAAGACTCAGAAATTGGGCAATCGCTGGGGACATCTGAATTATTTTTAAATTGGTCGGGAATATATCATAGGATTTTAAGTAATTTGACACCGGCAGAAATAGAGAAAGTAGCTCAAACCCTGGCTCGACATAATCCCAAAACCGTGATATTAAGACCTGTAATTGAATCGATTTGGGAACCAATTGTTCAGGAAGATAATTGGCAACCTTTTTATGAATTAATTCAACAGATTCAGTCTGGGAATTAGTTAATGCAAGCGCAGCAACTGCAATAATCTTGGTGAGGCGCGACTATACAGCATTTTTGCTCAGTCAATTCCAACAACCGAAGCAGATAAAATTATTAAGAACACCGTACGTACGATCGTGTCCTAGAGTCTGTGATGCGATCGCCAAATTTGGGATTCACTAGAACAAAAAGTTGTTATAAATTTGAAATTGTTGTAACATTTACCTCTTGCATCTGATTTCCTGGCTCAAAAGAGCGCTGCTTCGATGTCTGTTCATAAGTTGCACTAGCTGCACTAGCTACTTTAGATGTTCGTATCTTGCGATCTTTAGCTTGTATGCGTTGCTTTCGCGTGTATTCTATTAACTTGTTTTGAGCAACTTTATACACAGTAGTATTTTTGGGAATTTGTTGGAGGAAATTCACTGCAGTATTAAATTCGCCTACTGCTGCTTGATTGTAAGCTTGCTGTAATAAATAAATCGCCCGAACTTGCTGCTTTTTTTTGTACTCATCTAATTTCTGTTTCACTAAAACGTTAGCAGAAGTTTCTTGAGGAATTTGGTCAAGATAAGTTAGAGCCGCACTGAAATCTTTGGCGGCGGCTTTTTCATAGGCTTTTGTTAATAAATCGCTTGTTTGGGCTTCAATTTTGGCTTTTGCTTTCTCAACTATTTTGTCTGTTTTTAACTGCCAATACAAAATATCAGGAACTTGAGAAGCTGCATGTAGTGCTTCTGACAATCGACCTTCACGTAAAGCTGTTTGAGCTACTAAATATTGTTCGGTTGCAATTTGCCATTGGTTTTGCCATTCTTGAATAGTCGTTTGAGCTTCTGGATAAACATTGCTGCTTGAAGGAATAGATTTAGCCAGTGCGATCGCCTCTTCCAAATCCCCAGCCTGGTATTCTTCTGTTGCTTTATATAAAGTCTCTGTTTCTGAGTAAGCAGGAGAACTATTCATTAAAGAATATACTCCAAATCCCATCACCAAGGAATTAGCTGCCAAACCTAATCTTATTCCTGTCAATAGAGGAGGTGATTTGGGGAATGCAAAACGCTGAGCACAATCATCACTATTTTCGACAGAATCTACTACACTATACTCTGGTTGTATTGTTTGCGGATGCCAATTATCTACAGGCATTTGCTTGAGTGCTCGCAGTACCTCACTTGCTGACTGAAAACGGTCTTTGTAGTCGTAACGGATCATTTGGCTGAGGATAGCAGCAAGGTAATCACTGACTAGGGTTTGTGGAGAACGCCAAATAAATTCACTGCTGTTAGGATCTATTTCTAATTGCAATGGAGAAAGTCCAGTTAGTGCTTGAATGGCAATCATGCCTAAAGCATAAATATCGCTGTTAGGCTGTGTTTGATCGATAAATTGTTCTGGTGGAATATACCCCAATGAAGTGACGGGGACTTTATAGATTGGCAATACTGAATCTGCGCCAAAATCAATTGGTTGGATGGAACCAAAATCAATCAAGACTAACTTGCCATCATAAGCTCGTCTAATTAAGTTTTCTGGTTTAATGTCACAGTGAATTACACCTTGAGAGTGAATAAATTCGAGAATACCCAGTACATCATATAAAAAACTGATAACTTCGTTTTCACTCCAAAGATAGCTGCGACGTTGATTGATTGGCAACTCAGCAGTCAGTGCATGTCCTTCAATAAACTCCTGCACCAAGAAAAAGCGCTCGTTTTCTTCAAAACAAGCAATCAGTTGAGGAATTTGGTCATGGTTTCCCAAATATTTGAGAGTTTCAGTTTCAGTGATAAAGTGTAACCTCAGGGTTTGTAAGTAGCTCGGTTGCGAACAGGAAACCTTTAGCTTTTTAATAACGCATTTTGGGTGATCTGGTTGTTCTGTATCTATAGCAATGTATGTTTGTCCAAACACACCTGCACCCAAATTTTGAACGATTTGGTAACGCCCTTGTAGTACTTTACCGATCATGTGGTGGGTCATGAGCTGGTTACTTAGTCACTCACTATATTTTAGGTTTTCGGAAAATGCCCCCTGTTTCCGGAATTCTTGTCTAACAAGATAGTATAAAGTGTTGTTCGTCGAGCGCTTTTATCTCGTGAATTTTACGGATGCTTCAGATTAACATATAGCACACTCAATCACTAAAAAAAGTATAGGTATTATACATTGTCAGCATAATTATCTAGTCTTAACGAAATTTGGGCTAAACTAAAAGCTAGTTATTTGCTGTAGAGACGCAAAATCACCCTGTAAGCACACTTGGGGCGCGCACGTTTCTACACAACAGCCAAAAATTTATTCTACGGCTTAATTTTGTTTTTATTTTCTTAAAAAATTAATAATATTCTTGCCTTTACCTTGCAGGAAGTTGTCTTCGGAGCGTCTATGTGCATTAGAGGTGAATGTTAAACCACCAAGACACCAAGACACCAAGAAAAATCTCAGCAGACTAATACTTAATACAGCTAGTTAGCTAATCTCCAGTTCCTAGTCTCCTTTCCTGGTCTTCTTCTACTAATTCAGCTCTTTCTGTTAGCGGTCTAACTACGCGCGCGATCGCTTCTTGAACGAAGTCCTTGATAAATTCATCGCGGCGATTTAATTGAAACTGACGCTGTACTACTTCTGTCATTCCACCATCGCCCCAATCTTGGTCATTACGAAAATACTCGATAAAGCTTTTACCAGCAATGCGTGTCAGATACGCAGCTGTGACACCTTGAATTGCTCTACCGATGATAAAAGTACCTATATTCAGTTGCAAAGCAGTAGACAGTAACTCCAACGCGCCTTTAACAATCCCTAAACCAGCAATTGTTTTGGCTAAAGATAAGGCTAGTTCGCGCCCCCGTTCCATATTTAATTCACAGCCATAAACTCTGCCAATTTCTACTACCATTTGGGCGTTAACAGCAGCTGTTGCTAGTAAATCGACCACTGGTAGTGGTGTCACTGAAACTACACCTGCACCAATCCATTGATACCGTTCCACAATTTTATCAGCTTGACGGCGGCGCTGGGCATCGATGAGTTTTCGCGCTTCTTCTCCCAGTCGCAGCGATTGCAGGAGAATGTTATCTGCTACCAAATCTTCACCTTCTGCCCGTAAAATTGCTGCCATCCGTCGCAGTAGTGGGATGATTTCTGGTTCCGGTTGAAAGATTTCGCCAGTTTCTAGCTGTGCGGGTTGGGGATTGGCAGAAACTGCAACTACATCACCAGCAGCAATAAACCCCCGTACTCTTTGCCGCAATCTGGCTAGGATCGCCTCTTTATCTTCTTCCGCGTACAAGTCTGTTTTATTTAATACAAGCAAAGAGCGCTTCCCGATTTCTGCCAATGCCCGCAGAGGCTCGTATTCTGACCGCCTTAAGTCATTATCGACTACAAACAACAGTAAATCTGCTGATGTTGCTAGTTCTCGTGCCAGCTGTTCCCTTTCGGTTCCGGCTATCCCCGCTTCTAAAATTCCTGGTGTATCGGTAATTAAAATCTTGCGCTCCAAACCCTTTAAACGCATACAATAGGTTTCTCCCACTGTGGTGGTTCCCATCGGCGCATCTACCCTGCCAACCATGCGTCCCATAATCGCATTCACCAATGACGTTTTGCCAGCACTCCCCGTGCCAAACACCACGACTTGAATTTCGCCGCGCGCGAGGTTAGCTTCTATCTCCCGCGATTTACTGAGTAAAGCTTGTCGGGCTACTTCATCTTGAATTTGCGCGACTTGTTGCTTCACAGCTTGCAGGGTAGAAGAAGCAGCTTCTGATTTGACAGCTGGGATTTGTACTTGTTGGCGTTGTTTTTTCCTGCGGCGCGATCGCTGTTCGCCAGACCGAATCACCACTACGTAATAGACAAAGACGGCGATTAAAGCACCGATGAGGACAATTAGCAGCAATAGCAACAAATTGCCCAATAGGGGAGAGTAGGACAATTGCCAGTACAGCCGTGACAGAGAGTCAATCAGCCAAAGGCTTAGTCCCAAAATCAAAATCAGACCAATAATTAGCGTGACGATGCGCGACAGGGACATGGATGGCACAGGTGAGTGGTATTACTTACACACATGCTTCTAATATTAATAGTTTCAGTGTTATTGACCAGGGTAGAAAGAAGTATGTTTTGATAAACTGAGAACAATTTTTGCATTTGTGGTTTCGCTACTGGTTGGATTGTTCTTTTTGAAAACCTGCCAGATGGAAAACTACAACACCTAACTAGATCATGACACCGCCATCTGAATTAAAACTATTGCCAGAGTATGAGTATAAAAACTTGGTTAAAAGAGTCTTCCATCGGCTGAGTATTCGACAAAAAATTATCTTGGGATACGGTCTGGCGTTGGGAGTTGCAATTTTAGGAACAGCGGCTGGTTTGGTAATTGGCAATAACTACTTCCAACGAGCCAGATACGAGATGATGATGGCAGATGAAGAAAGTCACTTGTTTAGCAGTCTGCAAGGAGAACTGCTAGAAACTCAGTCCGATCAGTCAGTAATTCTACCTCTTTTGAATCAACCACAATTGCTGCAGCAGGAGGTGTCACACTTAAAAGCTCATCTAGCAGCAACTGAAACGTTACTTTTGGAGTTGCAGAAATTTAGTCAAAACACGTCGCAAACCGATTTACAAGCACTACTCAAAAAGTATGACAATACTTGCAAGGTATATTTTCAGCAATTGCGCACCCTCCTACAGCAGATTTCGTCACTGGCCTCACAGCCACAGGAAATCACAAAAGCAAAGGAATTGATTCAACAATTTAGCCACAGTCCAACTGCACTGAATTTTTATGAATTTAGCCATGAACTAAACAAGTTGGCACAAAGGGTTCGCGATCGCCAAGAGGAAGCCGATGAAGCCTTAAATCAAGCATCAACACTGCAAGCTCTTATCATTACTAGTAGCATTCTGCTATCGACTGCGATCGCCGCGATCCTCGCTATCTACACCAGTACGTTAATTGTTCGTCCACTCCAGGCGCTCACCCATGTTGCCCAAAAAGTTACCAAAGAAGGTAATTTTGATCTGCAAGTACCCGTAACAACAACAGATGAAGTTGGTACCTTAGCCGATTCCCTTAACCAACTGATCCACCAAGTAAAGTATCTTTTAACAGAACAACAAGCTGAAGCCCAAGCAAGACTCATCCAAAACGAAAAATTATCTAGCTTGGGAAGGATGATTGCCGGTATTGCTCATGAAATTAATAATCCTGTCAATTTTATCTATGGCAATATAGGAAACGCCAAAACATACATTAACGACTTATTTGAGCTACTACAAACATATAAAGCCGAACTTCCTAATTCTCCCCCAGCAATCCGAGCTAAAGAAGAAGAGATAGACTTAGAGTTTATCGCGGAGGATTTGCCAAAACTCTTAAAATCAATGGAATTTGGAGCTGAAAGGACAAGAGAAATTGTCCGGAGTCTAAAAGATTTCTCTCGTCTAGATGGATGTGAAGCTCAATCGGTCAGTTTACACGCCTGTATTGACAGCACGCTGTTGATTTTACAAAATCGTTTGAAGCATGGTATAAATGTTATCCGCAATTATGGAGATATTCCAGCCGTTGTAGGTTATACAGGTTTGCTCTATCAGGTGTTTATGAACCTGTTAATCAATGCCATTGACGCTTTAGAAGAAAAATCCGCCAGCAATCCCGATTTTTCACCTGCAATTACCATCACCACAGAAAGCAGCGATGACGATTGGGTAATGGTGCGAATCGCCGATAATGGTCCAGGTATTGCCAAAGAAAATCAAGATAAAATATTTGACACTTTCTTCACCACAAAACCACGAGGTATTGGTACTGGTTTGGGGCTAGCAATTTCTCACCAAATCATAGTCGACAAACACGGCGGCAAAATTACTTGTAATTCAGAATTAGATTTAGGCACAGAGTTTGCGATCGCTCTACCAATTGCTAGAGGTACTGATTCATGAAAAAACTTTATTTGTTATTAATAACCACAGGCAAGTAGCAACCAACATGTGAAAATTTTGGTTCTGTTAATTTTAAATCAAGGGAAAAACTAATGGGACTGTTTGACCAAATTATTAATGCGATCGATAATCCCAGCCAACAAGGCAGTACAGGACAGTTGGGTGATATCCTCAATATCATACAGCAACTGAGCAATAGCACGGGTACAAATCCCGCAACTATGCAATCAGTCGTAGGTATTGTAGGTAACTATGTGCGTTCTGCCTTACAAGAAAAGCAAGCTAACTATGGCAATCAAGAAGCGCAAGCTGTAGTCAATCAATATAGCGGTACTTCTGCCAATCCCCAAGCTGTAGACTCCTTATTCTCCCATGGGATGCAACAACAGGTAGCTGAGGCTGTCGCCCAACGTACAGGTTTGAATGCTGGTACGATTCAACAACTACTACCAATATTGGTTCCTTTGGTACTGAATTTACTGCGAACAGGTGCAAATGCCCAAAATCCCCAAGCAGGTGGAAATTCAGTCCTAAATTCCTTTCTGGATAGCGATCGCGACGGCGATGTTGATATTATTGATGCCATACAAATGGCAAGTCGGTATTTGGGAAGGTGATGAATTTGTTGTTTGTTGTGAGTTGTTTGTTGGTTGGAATAATTACTAATCATCAACAAGGAACAAACAGACAATAGGTGCCTGCTTGCCAAAGTTGCCGAATTTTTGCCAAAATTGGAAAGCAAGGAAGTGATTAGTGGTTGTTGTACCAGACGTGCTATGGCACGTCTGTACATTGGTTGGTGGCGTAACAAATCAAAAGTCACGCATTCAAAAGTCAAAAAGATTCTTAATTTTGAATTATTTTCTCGCCATCTCCTCACCTCCGGTTCTCACCCTTATATCCCCTCGCCGTGAGACGATAGGAAAATAGATATGAAAATAAATTTGGGCTGGGTATCAAATGATGGTTCCGCTTCTAAGCATGCAGGTATGCACCAAAATAAACCAAAAAGTGATGAACAACTGCTTGATGCTTATTCCCAAGCTGTGATCAATGTAGTGGAAAAAGTCAGCCCTACAGTTGTTAATATCGACGTGCAAAGATTCTTAACAGGACGTAGCCGCAATTATCTGCCTCTTGCTCAAGAAGTACGTGGTAATGGGTCTGGATTTATTTTTACACGGGATGGTTACATCCTTACCAATAGCCACGTAGTTCATGATGCATCCAAAATCCAGGTGACACTATCTGATGGTCGCAGTTACGATGCAGAAATGATCGGCGACGATCCAGATACAGATTTGGCAGTCATCAGAATTCATGCGCCAAACTTGATCGCTGCACGTTTAGGGGATTCGCAGTCATTACGAGTCGGTCAGCTGGCGATCGCAATCGGTCATCCCTACGGCTTTCAAACTACGGTTACGACTGGGGTAATTAGTGCCTTAGGACGCTCTTTTCGCTCCCGTTCTGGCAAAGTAATCGAAAATATAATCCAAACTGATGCAGCTTTGAATCCCGGTAATTCTGGTGGCCCGTTAGTTACTTCCCATGCAGAAGTCATCGGTATAAATACTGCCATTGTCATGGCCGCACAAGGAATCTGCTTTGCCGTACCCATTAACACTGCCAAAATGGTGATTCCGGCGTTGATGAAATACGGTCAAATTCGGCGCGGTTACATCGGTATCGGCGGACAAAATGTGCAAATCTCCCGTCGCCTGATGTTATTCCATGAATTAGCTGTAGATACTGGCATTTTCGTCATGTATGTGGAAGCAAACAGCCCTGCAGCAAAAGCGGGTTTGCAAGAAGGAGATGTAATTGTTGGTTTCAACAATCGACCACTTCGTAGTATCGAAGACTTACAAAAACTCCTAACACCTGAATCAATTGGCGTGCGGTCGCAACTAACCATTTTGCGTAAAAATCGCAAGCTAGTAGTAAGTATAATACCAGAAGAATCAACTTCTTCAGTAAGTGGGTAGCGGGTAGTGGTTAGTGGTTAGTTGATATTTGTTAGTGGTTGTTAACTATGCCCCATGCCCAATACCCACTCCCCTCATCACCCCATTCCTCTTCTCAATACCGCCCTACTTTCCACAAATAACTAGAAACAATATTCGTAAGCACGTGAGCAACTATTGGCACTAATAAATTACCGCTCAGAAGAGCGCTATACGCAAGTATAAGCCCAACAATCGCGGCCCAAATCACATAGGGCCATTGTTGAGAACCGCTCAAGTGCAAGACACCGAAGCACAGACTTGATACGATTGCAGCAGCATCATCCAATCCAAAGGCTGGTAACATCACGCCGCGAAATAACAATTCTTCACTCAACCCTGGTAGTAACCCTAACCAAATTAAGTCTGGTAAAGCCAAGGGTTTGAGTACTATTTCTAGGTAATAATTAGCACTTTGACGGTAGGGAGGACACAGTTGATAGGCTAAACCACTCAAGCCAGTGATACTTAACCCCAAACCTAATCCCAATAGTAAATCTCTCCCATTCCAGAGCAAAGGCATGAGAGAAAAATTGCCAAAATACAACCACACCTTGGCGATAATCCACAAAACTACGGCAGTTACTGCCATCGCCACCAGCACTTGGGTGCGTGTCAAATATGGCATATCTGGCTCTTGTTTTTGCTGTTGAGTCACGGAGTTTAGAGGGTTAGAGTTTAGGGAAAGAAGGGGGAGTGGGAAAATGACTCTTGACTATTGACTTAAACAATGCAATGACCAGGTATTGGGGCTGAGGGCAGATGGATGAATGCCCGCTTTGTGAGCAACCAATACACCTAGCGCCTCTAAATATGAGTTGACCTGTATTGATTTTATCCCTAATGGCTGGGGAGGAACTTGCACTTGAGTTTGATTTTCTTTAACTGTAACGATGAGGCATCGCCTCTGGCTTAAACTCAGTAAGGCGTTACTACCACAAGCTTTTGCCGGTACGATCGCCGCATCTACTTGATTTGACCAAATATCGATTGGTTCAGGCATTGCCTGGGATTCCCCAACAATAAACTGGGGGGCACGACTTAAACCGACAAGTACGCTTGGTAAAAAAGTATAGCCCAATTCTTCGGCAGCGGCACGAGGAGATAATTCCGGATCTGGGGATGGAGGTAAAAAGGCGGGAGAATGGGCACAGGGCACTTGAAACTGTCGCACTACTAAATGACTAATTACGGCTTCTGCGCCGCCGATGGAATCGACTCCTTTGCCATGGCGGTAGTTTTGATCTGCTTGTTCATCAATGTCATCGGGAAAACGGGCAATAACTGCGATCGCCTCTGCTCCTGCTTTGTTAATTAATACATCTGCTGCTCGCAGTAAACTATCTGGGTTACCTATTGTTCCCCAACTCGTACCGGATGCTGCTATACGCAATTCTACGTTTAAAGGTGCATCTGTTATTACATAATCCGTCAAGGACAATCCCAGGGTAACTCTGGCTGCATCGGCTGCCTGTAACTGTCGCAACCGCAGTTCTGGTTCAATTCCTTGGTCTAAAAGCAAACCTATACGATTTTGATGTACGGGGCGCAACCCCCAGCATCCAGCCGCAAATTTGTCTAGCCCATAACCTTCTACATAC
>JANZYY010000138.1 GCA_026419705.1 Fischerella sp. | reverse complement strand
GGAAATAGATTATTCTCTCTTAAGGGGGGTATAAGATTGACGCAACAAAAACAAAATTTCATGACATCATATCAAACTATAGCTTAGGTAAGCTTATGCCATCGCTCCGATTGGAGTTGGAACTGATTCAGGAGACATTTGCCACCGAGTATAGGGTAAACATTACCAACGATCAATCGATAGGAACAAGGGCAAGCGATTTCTTCTCCTTTAACAATGGCAAAAATTATTAGCATGCTGCACCAGCAAAAAAATAGAGCTAAACACCTTCTCATCAAAAACTTCCTACTAAGGAGCGCTTGAGATGATCCAGCGACAAGCGAATTCTCTGGAGAGCGTATTTGCTGGCGGTGGACAGATGGGTGCTTTCATGCGTCGCTTTGACTGGACAAACACCTACCTTGGTTCTGTAGAACATTGGCCTCAAAGCTTGCGCACAGCCGTCAGTATTCTACTCAACTCCTGCTGTGCCAGTGCGGTCTATTGGGGAACTGAGTTTATCCAATTCTACAACGATGCTTATATCCCCATCCTTGCAGAAAAGCATCCTCATGCGCTCGGACAAAAAATAACCCAAGTCTGGCCAGAACTTTGGCTTGCCATCAGGTCTAAGCTTGAGAGAGTCATGGATACTGGTGAACCTGCTGTCTCGGAAGACACACAACTATTTGTGAACCGCAGCGGGTATCTGGAGGAAATCTACATGACTTTTTCCTACAGTCCTATCCGTGATGAAAGCAGTAATGTGGTAGGTATATTTGTTAACTGTACCGATACAACTCAAATTGTCATAGGTCGACGGCGCCTGAAAACCATACGGGACTTGGCAGCAAGAAGTAGTAATGCTGCAACAGTGAGGGATGCCTGCCGTTTAGTAATGGAAAATTTGGCTAGCAACTCTACTGATATTCCTTTCGCTCTGTTGTATTTAATAGAGCCTGGAAACAAAGCGCATTTGGTAGAAAAAGTAGGCTGTGTAAAAGTAAATACCACTAAGATAAAAGTAATAGATTTATCAAATGATTTGATTTGGCATTTTGCCAAAGCGATCGAAACAGGACAGCCTGTGGTAATAGATAACCTGTCCAATCGTTGCGATTGTTTGCCAACAGGAAGTTGGACAGAGCCAACACAGACAGCTTTAGTTTTGCCCATAGCACAGCCTGGTCAAAAGCAGCCAGTGGGAATTTTGGTAGTTGGGGTCAATAATAGACATGCCCTAGATGAAGAAGATTATCGGACATTTTTGGAATTGGTTGCCACACAAATCAAAAATGCGATCGCCAACGCTCGTATCTGTGAAGAAGAACGCAAACGCACCGAAACCTTAGCAGAACTGGACAGCGCCAATTTGAAACTAGCGCAACTTTGTCAAGAAACCACAGAGCAGGAGCGACGATTACGAGTGGTTAGTGAAGCAGCACGTGACAAGCTTCACAATATCCTGGAAAGCATTACAGATGGCTTTATTGCGCTAGACAAAGACTGGCAAATTGTGTATGTTAATCAAAAAGTTGCCAGGAATAACGGAAAAACACCCGCCGAGCTCGTTGGCAAGAATTTCTGGGAGCAATGGCCTTGGTCAGTGGGAACGCAAATAGAACGAGAATATCGCCGTGCTGTCACTGAGCAAGTTGCAGTCCATTTTGAAATTCTCTATGAACCCCTCAATATCTGGTTAGAAATTCATGCTTATCCCTCTGAAGATGGACTGAACATTTTTTTCCGCGATATCACTCAGCGCAAACAGCTGGAACAAGACCTGCAAGCTTCGGAAACTAGGTTAAATGATATCCTCAACTCAGCTGGAGCCTCAATTGGTAGTTATCGTTTTTACCCCGATCGTCACCGGGAAATTGACTATCAATCTGCAGGTTACGAGACAGTCTTTGGCTACACCGCTGCAGAACTCACCCCAGAAGTCTGGGCGTCACGGATTCCTCCCGAAGATTTAGAAGCTGTCTGTTCACAGGCATTTGCAGCAATATTTGCAGGGAAAACTGTGACAACTGAATACCGCTTTTATCACAAAAATGGTTCTCTACGTTGGGTAGCAGAAACCATCACTTCTCGTTGGTATGAAGCAGGAGGTTATTGGATTGTCACTATCGTGGGATTTGACATCACAGCTCGCAAACAAATAGAAGAAGCTCTGCGACAGAGCGAAACTCGTTTAGCAATGGCTCAAAGAGTAGCTCAAGTAGGGAGTTGGGAGTTTGATTTAAACAGCCAGAAAATTAGCTGGTCAGAGACTACGTTTCAGCATTGGGGACTCGATCCGACCCAAGGCGAACCGAGTTATCCCGAACTGCTTGAAAGAGTTACCCCAGAAGATCGAAAGATTCTGTCCCAAGCTGTTGAACTAGCGATCGCACACGGAATTCCTTACAGTTTCGATCTACAGATAGTGCGACCAGATGGTTCAATTCGATATTTGGATTCTCGCGGAGAACCTGTTGTGAATGAGCGGGGACAAGTCATCAAGCTGATCGGCACATCACTGGATGTAACCGAGCGCAGACACACCGAGGAAGCACTGCAAGAAAGCGAACAGTTTTTACGCAGTATCTATGAAGGAATCGAAGCAGCAGTTTTTATCGTTGATGTGCTTGAAGATGGAGAATTTCGCTATGTGGGAATTAACCCCGCCCACGAGCGCATGTCTGGACTAGAATCCTCAGCCTTAAGCGGCAAAACCCCACAGCAAGTACTTATTCCGGAAATGGCAGAGGCTGTAACCCAACGGTATCGTCAATGTATTGAAGTTGGAAAGCGTATTAGTTATGAAGAATGCTTGATACTCGAAGGGAAACAAACCTGGTGGATCACAAACCTCACCCCCCTACGGGACAGCAACTCACGCATCTATCGCTTGATTGGTACTTGCTTTAACATCAACGATCGCAAACAAGCAGAATTAGAATTGCAGCAAGCAAAAGAAGCAGCAGAAACAGCAAGCCGAATCAAAGATGAATTTTTGACAGTCCTCTCTCATGAACTCCGTTCTCCCCTGAACCCAATTCTGGCCTGGGCGCAGCTTTTGCGATCGCGAAAGTTCGATCAAGCCACAACCGATCGCGCCCTAGAAACAATCGAGCGCAACGCCAAGCTCCAGACTCAACTCATCGAAGACTTACTTGATGTGTCTCGGATTGTCCAAGGCAAACTGAATTTGCATTTTAAACCAGTGAATTTAGTAGCCGTGATTGAGAACGCACTGGAGGAGATTCGTTTAGCAGCACAAGCCAAAGCAATCCAAATTCAAACTTTTTTAGATTCTACTCCCAACCAAGTTGAGGGAGACTCAAGCCGTTTGCAACAAGTAGTTTGGAATTTGCTCTCGAACGCAGTCAAATTCACTCCTGAAGGAGGACAGGTCACGGTCAAACTAGAATACTTAAACTGTTATGCTCAAATTCAAGTCAGCGATACGGGCAAAGGTATTAGTCCCGAATTTCTTCCTCATGTTTTTAAACGTTTTAGCCAAGAAAGCAGCTCTACAAGCAGGGAGTTTGGTGGACTGGGACTAGGCTTAGCTATTGTTCACTATTTGACAAAGCTGCACAGAGGTTGCGTACAAGCAGAAAGCCGAGGAGAGCAACTAGGAGCAACATTTACAGTCAGATTGCCGTTAAAAGGGACTGGGGACTAGAGCAAGGGAAAGGGCAAGGCGCATGGGGCATAGTAAAAATCAGTACTTCAATGCCCAATTCCCAATCCCCAATCCCCAATTCCCAACATCAATTAACTCACCGCTATCATTACTCCCACACTTTCATTCGCCAACCTCCCAACTGCACATACAGCATAAGTACCCGGTTCAACGGTGGCAAAGGTAGTGTTAGCAGGCAAAACTCGCTGGAGTGTCCAAGTATCGCCACTTTGCCTATAAAGTGTCCAAGAACGAATTTGGCTGTTATCACCTGGTTTCCAAGTCAGTTTGCGGTTGTTAACTTGCAGAGCAGTGGGAGGTGCTGGTGGTGCTACATTCTGCCAAGACAAAGTGGGAACTAATGCCGGTCTGTTATAAAGTAATGATTGGAATTTATCAGCGATGCCCTGACGATTTTCCATCAGCACGCTGAGATTAAAGAAAATATTCCCCAATGATAATTGCTCAAACTGGCTGCGACTAATTTTAATCTGCTTTTCAATTTCGTCATTATCCCGACTCTTGCCACTTGGTTCTTGGAGATTATTACCTGCGTAAATGTGTCGCTTCTGGGAGTTAACTTCTGTCCACCACTTCAACAAAGCTGAATAACTTTGTTGTGTTTGATCTGTGCGCCAGTAAAGTTGAGGGGCTATATAATCAATCCAACCTTGTTCCAGCCACTTCTTGGAGTCAGCATACAGCACGCTGTAAGCGTCTAACCCAGTAATACCAGGGGGTTGTCCAGGGCGATAAATCCCAAAGGGACTAATGCCAAACTTAACGTAGGGCTTGGTTGCCTTAATTCCTTGCGATAGGCGCAGTACCATTTGATTGACATTATCCCGTCGCCAATCGCCAATGCTGAGTGTACCGCCAGCCGCCTTGTAAGCAGAGTAAGTTTTGTTGTCGGGGAAAGATTGACCTTCGATGGGATAAGGGTAAAAATAATCATCTAGGTGAATGGCATCGACATCATAGCGCTTGACCACATCTATAATCACGTTGTAAGCTCGATCCCGAACAATTTTCGCCCCTGGATCCATCCACAGTTGAGTACCCCATTCGTAAACGACTTCAGGGTTAGTCACCGCAATGTGGGGACTAACGTTTTTTCTTTGCTTGGAAGTACTAGCGCGGTAAGGGTTGAACCAAGCATGAAGTTCGATATTGCGCTTGTGGCATTCAGCGATCGCAAATTCCAAGGGGTCATAAAATGGATTTGGCGCTTGACCTTGAGTTCCCGTTAGCCAAACACTCCACGGTTCCAATTGGGAAGCATACATTGCATCTCCCTCTGGTCGTACTTGCAAAACCAGGGCGTTGAAATTCAGAGCTTGTAATTTTTCAATAATCTTGATTAACTCGGCTTTTTGTTGCACCACTGAAAGTCCCGCCTTGGGCCAGTCACTATTCCACACGCAGGCTACCCAAACCCCCCGAAATTCCCGGCGATGACTGACGTTGATGGTTGGGGGTGTCTTTCCTGATTCTGGGGGAACAACAATGTAGTTTGAGGGAATTTTTTCAGCTTTCCCCTGATATACCAATGCTTGATAAACTATCACCGTGACATCAGCTCGAGTTGCTGCTACTTTGGGGTTCAGTAATTTCACGTTAGGATAGCTGGCTACCATACCAGCACGCGTAGCAATAGCTACTGCTTTTCTGGCATATCCAGGAATATTCGCCGCATCCTCATAGATCGAGGGAAGTGCTGTCAGCAGATCCGGTTCGATATCGGTGGCAAGCTTTAAGCCACTGACCAAAGCAACCAAAACATCGCTCCTAGCAATGCGAGCGTTAGGACGGAAACTGCGATCGGGATACCCAGACAGGAATCCTGTTTCGTAAGCCTTTTTAATCGCATTTGCCGCCCAGTGACTCTCCGGGACATCCGTAAACGGGACATACTCCCGCTGGGAAGGTTGCATAAATACTTTGGCAATAATGGCAGCAAACTCAGCACGAGTCACTGAATTATCCGGGCGAAATGTACCATCACGATACCCACTCACAAAACCACGCTGAGCAAAGACTTCAATAAAAGCCCGCGCCCAATGATTTCTAAGATCCGAAAATTGAGTAGAAGTTGATACCATATTTCATTCCAGCCATGTTGTAATTTTTCAAACATCTTTCCCTATGCCAATCATCCTCACATAAAAGTAAGCAAATGGTTCTACAAATTGCTATTTGTGCATTCCGCAATATATGAGACTGTTTTTTTATCAAAAAAGAAATTTGTAATTGGCTTATCTTTTACTTCTCGACCCCTTTGCTAGCCTTGTCAGATATAGTCCACATAGAGAAAAGTCTATCTAGCCAGTGCAAAAACGTAATCTCATCTATCTGTTATTTACGTTGACCCTATTTGGCATCCTTGGCTTCTCCTATTATTCACAGCGTTCGCCTGCAATCAGTTGTCAGCAATGGAGATTTCACATACCACAAAGTAGTAAACTTTACACACACCCGGTAAAATTAGTAGTCGAGCCTTGGCGCGGCCGACATCACGTGTATGCGATCTTCATGATTCCCAAAGGATATATCAATGACCGTTTTTTTAAAGTCACAATCAAAGGAATTGACACTATCTGTGGAGTCATGACAACTGGCGGTCAAAACTCTTTTGAAGGTATGAATGCCAAGCCAGGATATTATCTAATTAAAGGATGGTTGCAAACTCGGATGGCTTTGTGGCTGATGCTTCAAGGCAAGCATACAGAGTTACAGCAGCCGCTTAATTGGGTATTGGGCTACACGAAGACAATCGAGCCGGGGTAATGCTTTTACTGGTGCAAGCTGCTTGCTATAAGCCACTAAATCTTTAAACCAATACCATTTTTAGCAAACTCTTCAATTGTTTTCTGTGATAACTCATGGGTGGCGAGCGCCTGCAACATCGTCAAAGGTAAAGTTAAATGATGCGCTCCTGCTTGTAGCGATGCGGCTGCTTCTTGAGGCGATTTAATGCTAGCGGCTAAAATCTCGGTCTCGCTACCAGCCAGTACACTAGCCATGTCCCGTACTAAAGCAATGCCATCACCCAACAAACGAGTAGCACGATTTACATAAGCGATCGCAATTTTAGCACCCGCCTCTTTTGCTACTGCTGCTTGGGATGGGCTATAAATCGCCGTGACTGAGCAGGTAATCTGGGATGACAAACAGGCTACTACTTCAAAGCCTACTGGTGTTGCTGGTATCTTTAATATTGTCTTTTCACCGATAATCTCGAAAGCTTTTTTTCCTTCCTGAACCATGCCATCAAAATCTGAGGCTGTTACCTGATAATATAATGGTCCGTTTGTCAAGGCAGCTAATTTTTTCAGTGTTATCTCTGGTGGGGCACTACTTTGAGCTAGCAAGGTGGGATTTGTGGTGATCTCTTTCACCCAACCCATTCGCTTAGCAATTTCTGCTTCTGATGCGATCGCTGAGTCTAAATATAATGCCATGACTCTCTCCTCGTCAAATCAATAGTTTCTGTTTTATGTCTGACTGTTTGAAAACACCAAGACACTAAGACACAAAGAACAAACTTCTTCGTGTCTTGGCGTCTTAGTGGTGAGATTGCAGCAACTCTATAGTGCTTGCAGCGCATTCCATTGGAGATATAAAGATGGTAATTAAATTGTCAATGCTCGTTTTTGTAATTGCAACTCAATGCGATCGCGTGATTTTGGTTCTATGACCTGCACTGAAAGATTGTTTTTGGCAAGCAATGAACGAAATTCATCAATGCTTCCTTTTGTTTGCAGAAATTTTGTCAGGAAACCTTCAAAAATTACATCGCCTCCGCCCGCTGTTGGTAGCATAACTTGAGGTTGCAACCACTGGGCTAATTCTAGAGCATTTTTATTACCCCTGAGAATCGATCCAACTATGGGCAAAGCTAAGTCAACAAGTGGAGTAATGACAACATCTACAGGAGCAACTTCTTTGAGTGAGGGGGAATGGTATCCGTGTGGTTCATAATAGAGGGTGAAGCCACTTTCTAGCTCTTTGAGGAGATAGCCGTTTTCTACCAAAGTCGGACCAATTGGAGAGCCGGGAGTTGCTTTGATTTCTATACTTGCATTCAATGTCAAAGCTTCGCCATGAGCGAGTGATGTTATTTGGGTGTAACCTAACTGCTGTACTACTTTGGCAGCATTGGGAGATGCTACTACTGGAATGTTGCGATCCAGTTGTTTGAGTGTTGGTGGATGTGCATGATCTTCTAACCCCTGAGACAGCAAAATCAGGTCGATGTTTTCTGGGATCGGATGGTCTTGGGGTCGAGAACCTTTAAAAAACCAATCCAAATTACCGAAAGTTAGCGAACCGACTAACCAAGGGTCTAGTAGTATCCGTTTCCCTCCGATTTCAAAAAGCCAACTATTGCTGTCTAAGTATGTTAAGTGCATAATTTTTGTGAGGATAACGCCTGCCTTTATTCATTTTATACTTATCATTTAATAACCTTCTATTAACCTAATACTCATATAATCGAGCGAGGACTTTAAAATTAAAATTATCACAGGCAAATCTACGAGCAATTTTGTTCGATTCTTTACATCTTGAGAGACAGCAGCTGTGTTCAGTTTATCTAGTAATTATAACTATATGCATTTTCAAGTAAACAAATTTGTTATAGAACAAAAAAATACTTGTCTTCTGACTTTATTTGGATCGCAATTTATAATACTATTCAAAAAGGTATTAAGTTATATTTCAGCTATAGTCCAAAATTCAACTCTCGGTCATTAGCAACAGTTCTCAAGCATCGATTGGCAAACTAAAAGACTTGCAAAAGTCACTTTTGCAACTTGTGGGTAAAAGGATTGATGTGCTAAGGAAAAAGCTACCACCAGAAAGGGTTAGAGGGAAAAGATTCCTTAATTCCTCGGTCTCTAACTCTGATTTTCAATGCATGCCATTGAGTAGTGCTGCGTAAGCTGTGATTTTACCTTGACCTTTTCCCTAGTTCAGCAAAAGCTGAATCGATAGCAAGTGAAAAGATGGAATGACATCAACTATGAATATGCAGAAAATTTCTGATGAGCTACAGTTGATCGTAGAGTCTACCTTGCAAGATTTACGTTTGTGGGAAGTAAAAATTGATCTAAATTGTCTCGGCAGTGATTTGGTAAAACCCTTCCAAGATGAACCTCTGCTACCAGGGATTATCCTAACTAAAGATCAATGTTATGTTGGGATGGTTTCGCGACGGAGATTTTTTGAACATATGAGCCGTCCTTTTAGTTTAGAGCTATTTTTAAATCATCCGCTCAAAAGGTTTCTAAATATCTTCACAATTGAAGAAGAATCTGTGCTTGATGATACGACTTCTGTCATTGAAGCAACTCAAATAGCTTTGCAGCGATCGCCCGAACAGATATATGAGCCAATCATAGTCAAAAGTTTATCCGGAAGGTATCAAGTACTTGATTTCCACCAGTTACTCTTAGCTTACTCCCAAATTCAAGTCTTCACACTTACTCATCTACAACAAGTAGAGCAGCAAAGAAAAATATCAGAACAAGACTTTTATCCACTCCAAGAACATCAGCTAAGATTATTAAATCATGAAAAAATTACCATCTTAAAACAAGTGATTTCTGGCATTGCTAATGAAATCAATCATCCTACCAATGTTTTGGCCGGTAATCTACTTCGTGCTACTCGTTATATTCAGAATTTACTCGAACTAATTGATCTTTATCAACAATACTATCGACAACCAGCGACAGAAATTCAAACAGCAATCAATCAAGTTGAAAGAGAAGATTTGACTAGCAAGTTGCCGAAGCTATTAGATTCAATGAAGGTCAGTACTAATCGCATTAAACAGTTTGTCTATGAATTGCAAAATTTCTACACGAAGGAATCTGAAAAAAAAGCAATTGATATCCATGAAAGCCTTGAAAGTGCTTTACTAATTTTAAAAAATCGTCTCAAGTTCAATAGTCATTGCCAAAGTATTACCATTATTAAAAAATATGGTCATTTGCCCTTGGTAAAGTGCTATCCAGGAGAACTTAACCTGGTTTTCATCAACATTCTCAGTTATGCAATTGATACCTTAGAAGAGGGAATAAAAAGCGGGAACTGGAAACTAGAAAAAGATTCTTCCCAATACCCAGTGCCTACAATTCGCATTCGTACAGAACTGGCTGACTCGAACAGGGCTGTAATTGGCATTGCTAATAATGGCATTGGCAGCACAGAGAAAGTCAAACAAAGAATTTTTGAACCATTTTTGACAACCAAACCTGTTGGTCAAGGAACTGGAGTGGGAGTGTCTATAAGCTACCAAATTATTGTTGAAAAACATGGAGGAACTCTGGAGGTAAATTCAGCGCTCGGACATGGTTCAGAAGTTGCGATCGCCATCCCGCTCGAGCAAGATTAAAGCGAAAAGACTTGCTGTTATGTTAGACTTCTGGCGTTGGTTCTGTCTGTTGACAGTAACGCCACTCATGACAGTTTATGAATCGTAATTTTAGAAAATATCATCGCCAAATTGCGATCGCCCTATGTCTACCCTTGTTTTTGACGGTACTGACAGGGATAGGCTACACCATTGTTAATGAATGGTTGCATCAAAGCGAATTAGCCGCCTTCATCCTCAGTCTTCACACTCTGTCCATCTTCCGCCTACAAGCAATTTACCCTCTGTTGAATGGCTTGGGATTACTAGGATTGTTAATTACTGGTTTGAGTATGACAGGTTTATTTCGCAAACGCCAGGACGGGTGAAAGGGAGATGGGGTGATGGGGTGATAGTTAACCACCAACCACTAATACCGTTTCTCCAAAAAAAATGACTACAAATGCTCTTGGTTGGTAGTGAGTACTTAAGTACTCACTACGAACTATGTGTAGTTCTATTTTT
>JANZYY010000137.1 GCA_026419705.1 Fischerella sp. | reverse complement strand
CCTTTGTCCTCCGGAAAGTGCTGAACCCCGTTCGCCGACTCGGGTGTTGTAGCCGTTGGGTAAGTTCATGATAAAGTCGTGAGCAACTGCAAGTTTGGCAGCGGCGATAACTTCTTCAGTTGTGACTTCGGGGTTAGTCAGGGCAATATTTTCAAGAACTGTACCGTCAAATAACAGCGTGTCTTGGGGAATGATACCAATTTGCGATCGCAGTGAATACAATTCGACTTTACTGATATCGTAGCCGTCGATGAGAATCCGACCTGAGTTTGGTTCATACAGACGCGATAGCAGTTTCATCAAAGTACTTTTACCGGAACCACTGATTCCGACAATTCCCACTACTGTGCGAGCAGGGAACTCTAAATTGATATTGTCTAACTGATGCGGGCCACTGGCTGTGAAGCGGAAGGAGACGTTTTCGTAGGTAACTGCGCCCTGAATCAAGGGCATAGGAATATTATTCTGGTCTACTTCTGTAACTTCCTGGGGTGTATCGACAATATCGCCGAGACGTTCCAGGGATAGGGCTGTTTGTTGAAAATTCTGCCACAATTGTAATAAACGCAACAATGGACTGGTAACGTAGCCAGCAATGATCCGGAAGGCTATCAACTGTCCTAGTGTGAGCTGGCCTTTGAGTACCAAATAGGCTCCTACCCACAGCACTAGCAACCCTGATAGTTGATTGAGAAAATTACTTGCCGACGCGGCAGCAGTGGCAGTTACAATCGTTTTAAACCCAGATGAAACATAGCGGGCATAGTGTTCTTGCCATTGCCAACGGGTACGCAATTCGATATTCTGAGCTTTGACGGTTTGAATGCCAGAAAGCACTTCCACCAAATAAGACTGGGTTTCGGCATTTCGTTCAGCTTTTTCGCGCAGCTGTCGCCGCACTACCGGTGCTGCTACCAGGCTGACTAGGGCAAACAAGGGAATTGTTGATAAAGATACCAGTGTCAGCACCCAGCTGTAGATTGCCATGACAATGACGTAGATCGCTGAAAAGATCGAATCTAACACCACAGTCAGAGCAGTACCCGTGAGAAACTGGCGGATGTTTTCCAACTCATTCACTCTGGTTGCCAATTCTCCCACTGGATGGCGTTCGAAGTAGCGCAGTGGCAAACGCAGCAAGTGGTCGATAATTTCTGAACCAAGAGCCAAATCAATTCTGTTGGTAGCCTCAGCAAACAGGTAGGTACGCAAAGTGCCAAGAATGGCTTCAAACACCGCTGCTAACAGTAAAAATATTCCCAAAACTTGCAAGGTGTCGATACTGTTTTGTACCAATACCTTATCGATGATGATTTGAATCATCAGCGGATTAGCAAGTCCAAACAGCTGCACAAAGAACGATGCTACTAGGACTTCTATTAGAACTATGCGGTGACGCTTAAGGGAAGGCAAAAACCAACTTAAGCCAAATTTTTGCTTTGGTGTGGCTGCGGTTGCTGTCAGTAACAATACCTGGGCTTGTTCATCCCAAGTTTTAATAAACTCTGATATTTTTTGGCGAACAATCCCGCGTTCTGGTACCCCCAAAACGACGTTGCGATCGCTCGTTTCATAAACCACCGCCATGCTATTTTGCCAGTGAATTAAGGCTGGTACAGGCAAACGACCAATAGCACTAGCTGGTACTTTGACCAATTGAGCATTTAACCCTATAAAGTCGGCAATTGCCCCGCACAATTGCAGCGAAACTGGTTTTGCCGGGTCTTTATGGTTATTGGCGATCGCTTTGCGAATCACTTCTCGTCGAAACGGCATTCCGAAATATTGACTCACCATTTGAAAACAGGTAAGCGTGGCGTTACGGGAGAAGTCGCGGACGCAGGGGTATTTTTGAGGGGGAGTGGGGGAAGTGGAGAGAAATCTTGACTGTTGACTGTTGACTGTTGACTGTTGACTCTCAATGGGAAAACCAACTAAGCGGACAGATTCTGGTTCTGTGACTTCCAGGTTTATGCTTTGGTTTGTGAGATGGAGACGACTACCTATAGGAATACTGGCTACTTGTCCTCTACTCACAAACCAAACGAAGTTAGCATCTAGCTGGCTCAGGGGTGTTTCGCCACATGGGGGATAGTATACGACTGCTTGCGATACTGCCGAAAGCACCAATTCCTTGAGGTCTGTGTTGACATTTTCTTGCCGTACCAGTTCTTGACCCAAGATATCAAAGGCTTCTGCAACCCCGCACCGCTGCTGAAAGTAAGCTTTGATTGCTGATTCTGCTTTCAGAAGACTCAAAAATTCCTCACTCTTGAGCGCCAGGCAGAGTGTCTCTTCTGAGGACGCCATGACTTTCTCGCAGACGACACCCCGCATCAAGCTTGTCCATCCCACTATTTCACCAGGTTCTAAGCGTTGCAACGTCAGGGGCATTTGATTGCGGGGGTCATGTCCGATCAATCGTGCCTGTCCTGCAAAAATAATCGCTATATATTGCGGTAACTCTTGCACTGGCAGAATAGCTTGCCCCATCCGATAGCGCCGTACTTCCAACCCTTTTGATAACTGCTGTAACCTGTTGGCTGGCAGTTTTTCAAAGGGAGGGATACCTGATAAAAAGGTTTGGATTGTGTTAGCAGTTTGGCTCATAAGGCGATTACAAATTTTACCTTTGTGCCTTGGTGTCTTAGTGGTTTAAAAAGACATTATTTTTTACCACCAAGGCACAAAGACACTAAGTAAGACCCGATCCGTTACTCTTTGCCTGCAAAGTTGGCTGTCTCTTGGTTATGGTTTATGGGCTTGAGTTCTGCAACTTGTTGTTCTAGCCAGTTAGTAAATAACTCATGCCGCAACTGCCAGCGTGTGGCTTCGTTTAGCTCGGCAGGAAATATTTTCTCTAACCGCAGGATTAGAAACCACTGGTCTATTGGTGTGGGTGGTAGGAGCTGTCCTGGTTGACTCACTGTCAATAATTTTGCCAGAGTGGGATGCAGTTTACCTAGTTCTACCGGTCCAACGATACCTTGGTTACGAGCCTCTGGGCCCATCGAGTACTTGGGAGCCAGTTCAGCAAAAGATTGCTCTCCTGCTTGCAGACGGAAATAAATTTCTTGGGCAATACCACCATCATTGGTATGAATGACAGAATATATCACCCGGGCAAGCAGTGGTTTGCGAATGTTGAAATAAGTCTCTACCTCGTCTTTCCAAGTAGCTTGCTTAAACTTTTCCAATCG
Source organism: Fischerella sp. (assembly GCA_026419705.1). Taxonomy (GTDB): domain Bacteria; phylum Cyanobacteriota; class Cyanobacteriia; order Cyanobacteriales; family Nostocaceae; genus PCC9605. The sequence goes on along the minus strand of JANZYY010000137.1, from coordinate 7,346 downwards.
TAATGCCCGTGTCACTAATTTGATCACCTGTTCTGCAGTCATACCGCGACGGTGTAACCAAGCTTGACGTTCGGCTTCTGTTTTTAAGCGCTGTTTGATGTAAAACGCTTGACAGGCTTTTTCTTGCTCTTCTGGCGTGCAAGTATAAGGTGCGATCGCCTGATCGATAATTATTTCTCGTAACAGTTGTGGCAACATCTGATAATTTGCCAGCAATGGCACGATTTCTTCGGCTGTTACTTTTTGTTCGCGAACTTGTAAAACAACGCTCATGTTCTTCTAAGTGCTGGACAGAAATAAGGCTGGAGGCTGGAGGCAGAAGCTAGAGGATAAAGCAAGTATGTTACCTTTACTTTCCCACTTTCCCAGTTTCCCACTCTTACGCTATTACTTTCGGCAAAGACTAGGCAAAGACAAAGTTTGCCTGGGTGAGACTGTTTGCCTGAGTTCCCAGTAACACAGCTACATCTTGACCTAAGACTTGGATAACAGTGTCGTTACCTTCTTGGCGAGTTGTCCAATCACTACCAAGAGACTCGAAGGTAAAGCTGGTACCAGCAAAGCCAATGACATCTCCCTCTCCACTGCTGAAGTCAGCTATCGTATTGGGCTGTGTTGGCAAGTCTGTCTCATCGCTAACAATCCAGAACTGGTCTGCTCCCTCACCACCAGTAACAATGTTTGCTCCTCTGCCAAGACCAACATATAACTTATCGTTACCTGAACCGCCGTTTATGGTATGGTTGGTACCACCAAATACAATTGCTTCAGATTTTGGGGTTCCCAAGCGAGGATCGAGGTTGAGGGGAGTAGACAATTCAACCTCGATCAATTCATTGTTATCTGGTTGTGAGGGATTGCGGATTGCATTGAATGGATAGTTGTTGTCGTTGGCAAGCAAGATTGTATTTTCGTCAACAACCAAAATATCTTCGATCGTGAGAAAGGGGAAAGTAAAGACGTCGCTACCATCACCGTTTAGGTCGTTGGGGTCGGCAATATTGAGCAAATCAATCACTTCCTGTTTCTGAAGATAGCCCTGCTCGTTGGTTTTGGTAACATCAACTTTGAATACTTTCTTAAACTGTGCCTCTGCTCCGAATTTTTCATCGCGCTCAATAATTAAGAATTCAGTATCGTTGATCGGAGTTGCATCACCGATTGCATGGTCGGGATTGTCTACTTGATAGTAACCAACCAAGTCTTGGTTAAAGGACTTAGACGCAACATCAAATTTATAAACGCGTCGAGAATCTGTGGGGTCGCCGGCGACATATCCTTCTAGTATGGGATAGAGCGTTTGGCGATCGGGGCTGTAATTCATTGCTTCAAAGCCACGCGATCGCGCCAGATTATCGCTCGCTTTGTTTTCTTTTACTTCAATGTTTTGGGGAGAACTGACTTCATCTGCAGTGACTTTGTCTTTAGCTGCAACTCCATCATCGACAAAATCACTGAAGTAGCCGTCTACACCCAAGCGGATAAACTGCTCGTACTCTAGTTCTGGGTTGCCCTTGTAATCAGCTAGCAGATAATAGTCATCGCTGCGGAAGGTATAAGGATGCACAAGTAACCCGGCTGCATGAGCATCATCAACTAGAGAAGTCGGCTCACCCGCAAAGCGATCGGCATCGCTAATTTCTCCATCCCCATTAATATCATCAGGTTGACCATCGCCATTGTTATCAACAGTCGCGGCGGGGACAATCAGACGTTTGCTAGGTCCGATTCCCTCTGCATAGGTTGCAATTTCTGTCAATCCTTCTGGGGTAATCAGATCGGCATAGGTTTGATTGATTCCTTTGTAAACATAGTCGTAGGGAGCGCCGCTACTATCAATTAGCTGCACTAGTGGTATATCAACTCCAGCAGCGGGCATAATTTCGTTTTTGAGCTGCTTGAGATTGGAAACCTCAAAGGATTGAATAAAAACGCGATTGGGGTCGGTAAAATTGTTGGCAACGAGAGTATCAATCAGCAGTTGGGAAGTATCGACGTTGATCGGAGTGCCATCGAGATACTTGCCTGTCTCGGCAAAGTAGGTGGGGTGTTTGGTTTCAGGATAAATACCAAGTTGTTTCCCAGTTTCGGCTTCATATTCTTTGACAAAGTCAATGTACTCTGCCAATGTGGGGATTTGAAAGAAGCCATCATACTTGCTGCTTTCCGGACGGATCTCTGGAAGACGCTCGACAGCTCGCAATTCCTTAATTTCAGCGAGGGTGAAATCTTCGGCGAACCAGCCGGTAATAGATTCTCCATCTACAACTTTCGTTGTTAGGCGATCGCTAAATTTCTCAAAATTAGCGACGTTGGTTGTGGCTTCTTTAATAACGGGCTTGCCGTTTTGATCGTAAATAATATTACCGTTCTCATCGGTCTCCACGCTTGCCAACACAGGCTCGTGGCGGACGATTAAAACTCCATCCTTAGTTACCACTAAGTCAGGTTCGAGAAAGTCTGCTCCGAATTCAGCACCCAAGTTGTTAGAAGCAATTAAGTCTCCCCCTAGGTCGCCGATTGTATGTTCCGGACGGATTCCAGGTGCACCACCTCTGTGACCGATGACGATCGGGTCTTGTCCGCTGAGAGTGTCGAGTGGGTAAATATTCGGGGTGGTAATGGGAGGATCGATCAGTACGCCATTGCGATCAAAATGCAACAGGTAGGGCCCGAATTCTTCACCAATCCAAATCGTGCCATCCTCAGCCAAAACTAGCGATTCCGGATCGAAGTCAGCCCCTGTTAGCTGGCGGTCTGGTGATGTTTCATTGACGATTTCCCACCCAATCAGTTTGTTGGGGTCGGATAGTTGCATAAATTCGGTCGATTCTGCACTACCACTGCCATTATCGGCGGTTTTGAAATTAGGATCGACTTTGTGAATTCGCAGCAAATAATCAGCACTATTGGTCTGACTGCCAAAGCCGTTGTCTGATAAAAACCAGTAGCTATCTGAGTCAGCAAACTGAACACCACTGAAACCTTGGACGGGTTGATTCGGGAACGGCCCGGTACGCCCATTACTAGAAATGGGTTTGCCCGTACCATCATTTGCACCAGCAGGTGGACCGTCGGCAAAGGTATCTGCACTAAGAGAGGAAAATCCAACTAAAGTAGGTTTGTTCATAGATAAGGATTTTTGAGTCAAGTCCGCCCACACTAAACTGTGATCTGAGGAAGGAGTGGTAGCTGCATCTTGGCGATCGCCCACTAGTCGATACAGTGGATCGGTAGTGAGCGGCCAAAATACTTGTGCATGTTTGATTTCTAACGTCTTGGATGGTAGAACGTAGTCAACACGCAGGTTTCCTGGATTAATGTCATTGAAATCTGCTGTGTCATCCGCTGGGTCACTGATATGGGTAGTATTCTTTCCGCCATCTAAATCTGCTTGTTCGGACCCGCCCAAGCTGGTTGGTGTGACACTAGTGTTTATATAAGGATTGTTCAATAACTGCCGAATTGCAAAGTTGTAGCTGTCGCCGTCGTTCGGATCGGCATTTTGGTCGCCTAGAATCACGAAGGACTCGTTTTCTGGTAATCCTCCGGAGTTACCGCGATCGTCATAGATGTAATCGCCTGCTCCAGGAGTCACATAGTCTGACCAAAAGCGAATCTCATCGTAGTTGCGCTTGCCGTTTCGGTCTTCTTGACCATCGAAGACTGGAGGTGTGGGATGGCTCACGAGAGCATGAATAATTTCACCGTTCACTTCAATTGGTACATCCCAATGGCTCTTCGATGATAGCCTCAGTACTTCTTGCTCCTGTTGAGAGTACCAGGGGGTATCGCTATCAGGAACGGCGATCGTTGACAGCAATGAATCGGGCATATCCTTCCACAAGAAGTTCTGGAAGGTACGTACGTTTTCCGTCTGAATTGGATATTTGGACAGCAACAGCATGCCAAACTGGCCGGGGAAATTGCCAAACCCAAAAGCATCCTCACCGTATCCGCTTTCCCCTGGTGTAGTCACAACCTTACCATCATTGTTGAGGTCATAACCAGAAGCAATCCCTGTATTGCTAGGAGCTATGTAAAAGTAGGAATATTCAATGGGGTCTGCTCCATTTTGGCTGACTTCAAGGTAATTCTTACGAAACAAATCGACTGCTCTGGTCGGATTGGCTGCGTAGTAGTCGAATTCCTGAATGCTGATGACATCGGGCTTTGTGCGTTGAATAATCTCAGCTACAGCTTTGGCCTGAGGATGATCTGGTGTCGACAAATCTTTAATTAGCTGACCTTCCGTATTCCGGTTTAGGGAAGCATTAAACTGGGCAAAACGAATTGTATCTATGCTCTTTTGCAGATTTTCGGTCATAACGTAACCGCTCTCATCAGCTCAAAAACTTTGAATGGTTGACTCAGAAACCCGACTTAAAAGATGCAGTGATTACAGAAGCTGGGTAAATCCCCATCTTGGTATACTGATGAACCTTGGAAAAAGCTAACGTGGCAAGATTAAGGAAATTTTGCCCTTTCGCCTTTATGCCTTCCCCAAAACAGCGCCAACTTTTTTTGGTAGATGATTTGATGCGTACTGAGTAAAATTTTTACTTAGTATCAAATTTTCATCGTCCATCTGGTAGGCTCGTAATAAATACAGTATACAATTTGACTTTGTATACTATATTGAATTAATTCAAAAGTATCTATCCCTACATGAGTAAAGATAGATGTAGAGATAAGTGTTTTTGTCTGGAAAAATGTATGTATATAAAGGAATAAATAATAAAAAAACTCACTTTTATTTACACCTATAGACCTCTTTACTTTAAAATTGCTGGTTTAAAGGATAATATATTTTTGCGTTAATTTTCAGTAATAGTTTTGTTAATTTTAGGTTAATACAAGATGTTATTTAAATTACAGTTGTTATTTTTTGTTATTTTTTGTATTCTACGTACGCTATCTACCTTTAAAAGGTAGCGATTAATACAATTTATCAATTCTTGCCAGTAGACTATCTGTAGGTAAAAATTAAGTTTATAGTTTAAATAATTGCTGTATTGTCGTGCTTTTTTTTACTAAAAATCAAATAGTACGAAATTACTTTGCTTACCCAGGTAGGGATTTCCCCAGGCGATCGCCACTGTAGTTTCCCTTCAACAGAGACATAAATTTGTACTAGTTCTAGATGTTTTGTAGTCTTACTTGCAATTAGATTACTTTTACCAACAGTCTCACTATTTGAATCAACTCTCAGTCTGCTGCAATTCCTCCACAGCTTCCATCACGTGGGTCGCGTACATCAGTGCGGGACCACCGCCCATGAATACCGTGACACCGAGAGTTTCGAGAATTTCTTCTTTCGTCGCCCCTGCTTTGAGGGCAGAATGGGTATGGAAAGCTATGCAATCATCACAGCGAATCGCTACGGAAATTGCTAGTGCAATGAGCTCTTTTGTTTTGCTGTCGAGTACGCCAGGAGCGGAAGAAGCCTTGTTCAGAGCGTAGAAGCTTTTCATCACATCCGGTAGAGCATTGGAAAGCTTACTGGTATAACTTCGGATGTGCTTCATCTGCTCAGTATAGGAAGTTTTGGCAGTGGCTTCGCCCATGACGCACCTCTAATAGAATCAGGATGTTTTCCTTCTATCTAACTCCCATGCATCCCGAATTTCACCCATTTTTCATCTATCTTGAGAAATAACATGAGATTGGAGATGAATTGTTATATCCAGAATTTCAAGGAAAAATTGATTTGAATAACGCCAATATGATTACCTTTTAGATTGCCTTGCAAAAGCTTGAAAATGTTGTTTGATAAATACCAGAGTTAATACTCTTAGAGATATAAATTTTGAACAAATCAGGTTTCGGTGGCATAAATTTGGAGGAGATTGCCTTAAATAAAATAAATTTCTTAAAATCAAGAATTATATCAATAAATTCTTGTTAAAATCAAATTGAAGAGAAATTTGTTCATGACTGCTGAGAGGGGAAATTTATGTTAAAGAATATATCTAGAGATCCACCCCAAAAACCTGGCTTATCTGGAGAACAACTTATTCCCGATCCTTGGGAAACTCCAAGTTCTCCAAGTGAGGAACCTATTCCTTATTCTTGGCAGATAGCGACAGAAACTCATCCTTTAGTTTCTCCTTTAGGAATTCCAGAAACCAAAAGATTACCTCCAGCATTCAATACCATCAAAGTATTGTTACAGGATGAACTGAAACTAAAAGTTGCCGGCGGCAAACTCAAAACCCAAATCGAGCAAGCTCTAGGATTATTGTGCTGGATGGAAACATTAATAGGGGCAAATATCTAACCTAAAAATTGGATCGAATCGGTGAAAATCGAAAATTTTGCTTAGGTTGGGACTGAATTACAACCCAATACTTGCATAGCTTGGTGGGTGCTGAGAAAGACGCGATCGCGACCCAGCCGATCCAAAAAATCAGTTTTGTTAAGCCTGTCCATTACCGGGCCTTTGACTTCAGCTAAGTAGAAGTTAACTCCAGCCTGTTTCAATTCATCCATCAAGTTTTGCAGTGTTTCTAGAGCACTAGCATCAATGAAGTTAATGGCGCTGCAGACCAGAACTAAATGTTCCAGTTCGGGCCATTGAGCAATGGCTTGGAGTAGCTGATCTTCCAAATACTTGGTGTTGGCAAAGTAGAGGCTACCATCTACTCGGATCGCCAAGACGTGGGGACAGGTTTTGACCTCGTAGCGCAGAATATTGCGGAAAGTTTCACTCTCACCTACTCGCCCGACGATCGCAATGTGAGGTCTGCTGGTACGCCATAAAAATAGGAGTACCGACGTTACTACACCCACCAAGATCCCAAATTCAATTCCAACTGCAAGCACCGCCACAAACGTAATCAGTAGAGAAATCCCATCAGCCTTGTTGTAGCGCCACATTTGTCTGAAGGTTTTCACATCAACTAGTCCAAACACCGCTACAATGATGATGGCTGCTAGGGTAGTTTGGGGCAGGAAGTAAAATACAGGTGTAAAAAATAATGTTACCAGGGCGATTAGTAGTGCTGTGACGATCGAAGCAAGACCTGTATTTGCACCAGCTGCAAAGTTCACTACTGAACGACTGAATCCACCAGTGACTGGATAGCCGCCAGTCACTGCTGCGCCGAGATTAGCTGCACCCAGTCCGATCAGTTCCTGGTTAGCATCGATCTTTTGGCGACGTTTGCTAGCCAGGGATTTAGCTACGGCAATACTTTCCATGAAGCCGACAAAGCTAATGGTCAGAGCAGTCGGTAAAAGCTTTTGCCACAGGGTCAACTCGAAGGTCGGTAAGGTGAAGGGGGGTAGACCTCTAGGAATAGCGCCGACAATGTTAACGTTAGCATTTTCATGCAGTGCGAAAC
>JANZYY010000136.1 GCA_026419705.1 Fischerella sp. | reverse complement strand
CAGAGCAAAGTAAACCTCTAGCGCAGGCGATTAAAAATGCTGAGTTAGTGATTCCAGATGGAGCAGGAGTAGTTCTGTTTTTGCGGTGGCTGCGGCGGCAAAAAGTGCAACGCACTCCAGGAATTGAACTTGCAGAAACACTACTACGAGAACTTGGACAAAAACAAACGGGTGCAAAGGTATTTTTCTATGGTGGAGCACCTGGAGTGGCTGCTAAAGCAGGAGAATTTTGGCTTTCTCAAAGCCCAAATTTGTTTATAGCGGGTACTCATTCTGGTTTCCATTCCCAAGCAGAAGCAGAACAATTGCGACAAACTCTTGCCCAGCTGCAACCACAAGTCATTTTTGTTGGCTTGGGTGTGCCACGTCAAGAGTTGTGGATTGCCCAAAATCGTCATTTGTGTCCCCAAGCAATTTGGATTGGTGTTGGTGGTAGTTTTGATATCTGGTCAGGGATGAAAACTCGCGCTCCGGCTTGGTTGGGAAATAACCATTTGGAATGGCTGTATCGGCTGTACAAAGAACCTTGGCGCTGGCGGCGAATGTTGGCTTTACCCAAGTTTGCTCTCAAATCTTTAGTTTATGGTTTGACCGTTAAAGAAGCAATCGGCCAGCAAGTACCGTGATTTGTTGGTGGTTCGTTGTTGGTAGTTGGTTGGAATAAACAACTACTAACAACTAACTACTGGTTCATCGCATTAATTATAAGAGGTTTGTAGTGAGCGATTTATCGCTCAATTTCAAGGGCTAAAGCCCTAACTACGAACTTTCACAACTCTATTAAACCTCTTTCTTTGTGTACTTTGTGTTCTACCCTGCGGTCAGCCGCTGCGCGTCTATGTGGTTTGTTATTTAACCCCTCAGAACTAATGAGACAGACCACTACTATTCCATCACAGTAATTTTGATAAGTTTGTAGTGGGTGGCTCTAGCCCTCATTTAAGTAATAAAGTGCTTACTACTAACTCCCTTAGCCTGTCAAAATCTTTGTGGCAGACTGCTGCTAAAGCATCTACTCAGCATTTAGAAATTGTCTTTATGGGTGTGATTCCTGGGTATTACCTGGGAATCTTAAATTTCATACATGTTTAGTTGTAGGTGTGAAGACACGGTAATGCCAGCAGTATTATCACCGAAAGCAGCGACTGACAAAACTGACAAATCTATTCATCTTCAAGGGAATGCTAGTAGACTGATGGTGGAATTGCGCTCAGCAGCAAAAACATATCTCAATGGATATAAGGCCCTTTTAGATGTGAATCTTGAGGTCAAACAGGGAGAATTTCTGTTTATTACAGGACCAAGTGGTTCTGGTAAATCTACACTTTTGAAATTGCTCTACGGTCAAGAGTTACCGACACAGGGAGAAGTGATAGTTGATGGGTGTAATGTAGGAACTTTACGGGGCGATCGCTTGTCTTTATTCCGGCGGCGAATTGGTATTGTATTTCAGGATTACAAACTGATTCCCCAGCGGACGGTAGCAGAAAATGTAACAGTCGTGCTGCAGGCGCAAGGATATACCCGCAAGGAAATTCAACGGCGTTTGGAAGCAACTTTGAAGTTAGTGGGTTTGTTTGCCAAAGGTGACTGCTTTCCCGAACAACTGTCTGGGGGGGAACAACAGCGGGTGAGTATTGCAAGGGCGATCGTTGCAACCCCACCACTGCTATTAGTGGATGAACCAACCGGAAATCTCGATCCAGATAATTCCTGGCAAGTAATGCAAATTCTTCAGAAGCTAAATTCTTTTGGTGCAACGGTAATTGTTACTACTCACGATGAACAGTTAGTGCGACGATGCAATCATCGTGTAATACAAGTCCGCAATGGAAGATTGTATAAAATTAGTGCTTAATTCTTACTGTTTGTTGTTTGTTGTTTGTTGGTGGTTGTTTCAAATAACAAACAACAAACAACCATCAACTAATAATTAACAACTAACCCGACTTTTTACCTCCGCTGAGGCTGGTATTCTCATTTCTGCGCTACCTGGTGAAAGTACTTGCACCCGTTCCAAAGCTTGCAAACCTTGAAAAATTGCCTCTCTTATAGCTGGTTCCCCCTCCTGGCGAAGAAGCAGTCGCAAGCAATCATTAACACTTTGCCGCTCAGAAGCGTCTACTCGATTACGGATAATTAATTTGGTAATTTGCCGAACGGCTATTAAACGTTTGAGGGGATCTGTTTCTGTTAAATTAACTAGCAACTCATCTAACTGGTTTTCTTCTTGACTTCCATAGAAGTTGATTATTTGCCATAGCAGTAAAGTAAATGTCAGTAACGTCCCTAAACCTTGCAGAGTCAAACCAGTAGCCAGCCAATGATTGTTGGAATCAAACCAGATAGCAAATGTTACGTATGTGCTGACGCAAGCAATACCACCACTAGTGACTGCTAGAGCTAAACGAGGGTTGGGACTATTTAAAAATTTTCGGATTTCAGACCAGCGTAAATGCCAGTTCCATGTTGGTATTGAATAAACCAATGTCATGATCCCAACACCTACACTGCTTGCTAAAAGCAATTGCCAGTTCCACAATAGCATGGCAACCACTATTGTCAGGAATCCAAGAAAGCCTCCTGGTCCTCGGAAGCGTTCGAGAATTCTCTTTTTTGTGACTCCTGACTTGAACTCTGGAGACAGCCGCCAGTTGAGGATCTGGTTAACTAATTGCTGCCAAGAAGACAAAGCCTGTGCCACGGTATTTACCTACTTTAGATGTGAAACAGTTTCATGCAATAAATGCGACACCCTGATTGGGGGTGTGATGAACAAGCAACAACCTCTACTACCATAAATGAAGTAGAGGTCGTGACACCGATTTTATCACCGAGTTTTTACAGTTTTGAGCTAAAAACAGAAACTAAAGTCATCTACAGTGAATTGACCATCAAAAGCGCAGAAACTGACGCTATAAATGTCACTTGCCCTTACGGATAGTAAGGTATTGGGAGGTACAACAGCATCAGAATTGGCAAGATTAGCTCCTGATAGCAATGTTTGCGCTAGTAGTTGGCGATCGCGGTTGTATGCAGAAAGCACTAACCGCTGTGAACTTGTAACAAAAGCACTCACGAATTGAACTGGACGCAGGAAAGTAACTTCTAAATATCCGCTTTTTGGTGCTGCCATCAATACTACCTGGCCAGAGTAGGCAGGAAATGCTGGGTTTGAAGGCTGTATTGCAATACAATTATCAAAAATTACGCCCCATTGTTCATACTGGCGCTTCACTACTTCAAAGCATTTTAAATCTTCTAAATTTAAGTAAATACAGTTAGGTATAGCAACCTTTTCGGAACTACTTGCAGCTGCGTGCATCTGATTCTGGAAGGCTGAATCTATAGTTTGATTTTGGATATCAAAGTTACTAAGCTTAAATTGACGGTCTTGAAACTTTAGTCTTTGATTCAATTGAAGACAAGCCTGGTTTCCCATGACACCCCGCTTAAGCATTTTCTATGAAATAATTCAGATCGCCAATTATAGGGAGAGTTATTCCTTCCGCGAGACCGCATTAGATCCTAGATTTCTGGGCTAGTTGATCGGTGAGCAGTATTACGCAGAACTAATGTTAATAACTATTTGTGATTATATTTACGAGCTTTATTGATGCTCAATGTTATTTCAGTATTGTTTCTGATAGATTAACATAAATAAAAACTCAGGGTCTTACACCTCGGTAATACTAGCTACCAGTAGAAATATCGAAATCATAGTATTTGCAAGCAACAATAATCTGGAAAAGTAGAAAAAAATCACCGAATCTTTACAAGCTAGGCAGTACTTTTACATCTACTTCACCAGAAGCACCGATTCCGCAAAATTAATTTTGAATCTGTCTTTGGAGGCAGGTAGGGAGATGGGGAGAGTGGGAGAGTGGGATATGGGGAGAACCCCAGGTGGGGAGAAGGAAACAACTAACCACCAAGCACAACCACCAACCATCAACTAACTACTAACTACTAACTACTAACTACTAACTAATGACCGTTGACCATTGACTGTTGAAAAAAAACTTATGTTTCAGCCACTAGGATTTGAACGACGCTCTGTGATTACCTCACTAGGTAGAATGGTTTATTATACTGCTGTTGGCTCACCTTGGCAGGAAGAAATGAGTGCCAGTCAGGACTTGGAAACTTTAGTGTTCCTGCATGGATTTGGTGGTGGCTCTTCCGCATATGAGTGGTCGAAAGTTTACCCAGCATTTGCCGCCGAATATAGAATATTGGCACCGGACTTGATTGGTTGGGGTAGATCTGAGCATCCGGCACGAAATTATAAAATTGAAGATTATTTGACGACAATCCGAGAGTTTTTGCAACAGACTTGCGATCGACCGGTGAGAGTAATTGCTTCTTCTTTGACAGCAGCGTTTACTATTCGAGTGGCGATCGCTCATCCAGAATTATTCAAGTCTTTGATTCTTACCACATCTGCTGGACTTGCCGACTTTGGACAAGATTATTCCCGCACTTTTATTGCTCAGCTGATCAGTATTCCCGTTCTCGACCGGATACTTTACAATGCTGGAGTTGCTACCGAAGGGGGTATTCGCAGCTTTTTAGAGCAACGACAATTTGCTCAGCCTAATCGAGTATACGAAGAAATTGTCCAAGCTTACTTAGAATCTGCCAAGCAACCAAATGCTGAATACGCAGCCCTATCTTTTGTACGTGGCGATTTAAGTTTTGATTTGTCACTGTACATTCAACAGCTAACAACTCCCACCGCGATTATTTGGGGACAAAAATCACAATTTACCAGTCCCGAAATTGGTCGCCGCCTTGCTCAGTTGAATCCACAAGCGATTAGATTTTTTCAGGAATTAGAAGATGTAGGATTGACACCACAGTTGGAATTACCAGCAGTGACAATTGGTTTGATCCGAAAATTCTTACCATTGTTAAGTGAATCGCCGTCAGCAGTTACTTACTAATATCTGCCTTCTGCCGGATGCCTCCTGCCTTGCGATCGCGACAATTTTTAACATCGACCTACTTAACTGATATCTCTCACCGTTCTCAGTCAGAACCAGAGGCTCTCATTCTCTTTACCACCCTTCAAGGGTGGTAACAAGGGTGGTGTGCTGCTGCTTGGAGGTTGTTGTATGGGCGTGCAAGATGTTTTGTCATCTACTCATGTAAATAGCCTAAACAGCCCCCAAATTGTGAATATCTGGGGACTGTTTAACACACCAAAAACAACACTATTACTTGTCTTTTAACCGTATATCAATTACGCTGGCGTTGAAGTTATAATTAAAGCCTTCCAATTCAAATGGCATGCCAATTTTAACTTTACTGTTACCTAGAACTGGGCCATTGTTAGTGACTTGTGCTTTGCCTTCTAAAGTCAATAGCATATCAGTACTAAAACTGTTTGACTTTGGATCGGGTAATTCTTTAACGGTACCATCAGGTTGGGGAACAAGTGTAGTTCTGGGTAATTTTTGAACGGACTTGATCGCAATTTGACCGTAGGGTTGATTGCGGATAATCACGTTAGTTTTACCACCTTTTTTTAATCCTTGATTGTATAAAACTTCAGGGTCGCGTACGTTCAATCCCCGCACGACTAAATCTACTTCAATCGGTACTGTTTTAGTCCCAACTTGGGCTACAGAACCAGTCGTGCCAGGAAAGAAAAAGATGCCAAATATAACTAGCAGTATTACCAGTAAAGCGCCGATATCAAGAATGTTAAATTTACCGAATAAGCGCCCCTTGGAATCTACGATAGCCATAACTTAAGTTTTCCCAAATCAAAACTGAGTAAGTAATTTTAACAGCACGAGCTAGTGAAAGGTTATTTTTTTGACTTTGCCGGAACTCAAAACAGCAATGTTTTTCTACCCTGTGGAAAACTGCCCTTACGGGTTTGCTTTTTCCTTTGTTCGATCATGCGACAGTTTATCACGATCGCTGTTTTTAGTTGCCGTTGCCAAAAAAATTGATGAAAACAGCGTTATAGTCAAGTAAAATCGCTAACATCTGCGTTAACTATTGCTTATGCAACTTATCAAATTCTCATTCCGTCTCATAATTTTAAGTTCTGCTCAAACTCTCCTCAGCCAGGATTATGATTAATAGGAAAAGTTTATCTATCAAATCTAACTTTTTTCGACATCGTTTATTCTATCCATTGATTTCGGTACTTGTAGCATTGAGTATTTGCTTGAGTACAGCCCTGCCATCGCAAGCATTTGACTGGTTACCTCTAATTTTGCAGGGAGTGCAAGTACTTCAACTGTCTAATATGTCCGACCGTCAAGAAGCAGATATTGGCAAACAAATCAATCAACAATTGCTAGGTGACCTTAAACTGTACCGCAATTCAGAGATTAATCGCTATGTGGAACAACTTGGTCAACGTCTAGCAGCTAATAGCGATCGCCCCAAACTAAAGTACACTTTCCAAGTAGTTGCAGATGATAGTATTAATGCTTTTGCAACGTTGGGTGGGTATGTGTATTTACATACGGGCTTAATCAAAGCTGCTGATAATGAAGCGGAACTAGCGAGTGTAATTGCCCATGAAATTGGTCACATTAGTGGGAAGCACCTAATCAAACAGATGCGTCAAAAGGCGATTGATGAAGGTTTGTTAACAGCAGCTGGATTAGACCGCAGTACAGCAGTACAAATTGGTTATCAGCTGGTACGCAAACTGCCGGGCAGTCGTCAAAATGAATTTGATGCCGATAAAAGAGGATTAAAAACTTTGACAAATGCTGGTTACGATCAATCAGCAATGGTTGCTTTTATGCAAAAGCTTGTGAGCAAGCATTCTGTGCCAACATTTTTAAGTACTCATCCTGCAACTAGCGATCGCATTGATGCTATTAAGCATGCTATTAATACTCAACCTAGCAATGGTAAAGACGGATTAGATAATGCTGCTTACAAAGCTAATATCCAAGCATTACTCAGGTCTTAAAAATATTTGAAATTTCAGATTGGGGTTTTCTCTTTAACCCCAGCTTGTATCGTTTGGGTATATAATTATAAATCTATAATCAGGTTTGAATTATAAGTAATTAAGGGAATTATGCGAAACACTGACTACGGCGACCAAAGTAAATTTGCTCTGGATTAATATTTGTCACCGCCTCTTCTAGAGGCATGATGCGAATAGATTTATTAATAACATTCACTTGATAAACTATGCCATTTGTAATATCTAATCCAGTTAACCAACCACTACGGGGATGATAAGCGCCCGTATCTATGTCAAGCCATCCTTGTCCTTGAGCTAATTTCCCAGGGTATACGCCAGGTAAAGTGAAAGTGATAGTGTGACCAATGATAATCAATTTATCAGTAAAGTAGGGTTGCTCAATACTATGAAATTCGTCCCGCACCCAGCAAAATTGATTAGCCGTTTGTTGTGTCAAGGGAATTGAGGGATCGACACCAGCATGAACTAACCAAACATCCCCTAAATCTATATATGCAGGTAAATTATTTAACCATTCGAGATGATCGTGAGGGATCGTAGCTTCTTGGTAGCTAGCCACTGTCGCTTGCCCTCCACTGTATAACCATGATTGTATTGTTTGCGTAGGAATGCGTTTGGTCAGGACATTTAACAACATTTGTTCGTGATTCCCTAACAAACACTGATAGGAGCTTTCTTTCACAAAGTTAACTACTTGGGCGCTTTGAGGTCCACGATCGATTAAGTCTCCTAAAAAATAGACTTGGTCGTCCGATCTAGGAGCAATTACCTCCAACAATCTCATTAAACCTTCATAGTGACCATGCACATCGCCAATGACAATTCGGCGGTAGCTATTTCTGCTCATTAGCTCTTTGCTTGAATAATTATGCCTTTTATGTTGCTGCTACAGTATTAGCAATTGAAATTTCGCAAATTCAGTGAAAAAGTCACAAATCTCTGCTTTAACTTATTATTCCCATTTTCACTAGTTATGCAATCGCATCCTTTGGCGTATTGCACAAAGTCATCTAATTCTCTATATAAATTTCGTAAAAAACTCTAAATATTTGCCAAGGGGTAAAACCCTTCACTATAACTATAATTGACACTCCCACCACTCTGCACTAGCTAGACCTATAGGAATGTCAACTTAGTCTTTGAAATATGCAACTGATAGCTATAGAAGTGTAGCAGCTTGCCATAAGCGTAATGCCTGCTACAACTTAGTACAATATTGTCCAAATTCGTAACGAGTGAAAATTAGAAAAACTCTGCGCTCCTCTGCGCTTCCTCCGCGTTCCTGGTGCGTTTAAAAAAAGCTATAATTTAACGCAAAGCTCTACTTATACCTCCCCACACAAATAAAGAGAGTTTAGGACTTCAACACTAAATCCGGTTGTTCTGGCGAAGGCTGCTCCTCTTCTTCAGGTAAACCAAAAATCGACCGATACAGCTTCACATACTGCTTAGCAGATCGATACCAACTGAAATCTTGACTCATACCGCGTTTTTGTAGTTCCTGCCAATAATCCTTATAGCGGAAGCCTTCCCAAGCCCGCACCATACAAGTGAACAAATCGAGCGGTTCATAACGGTCAAAATTATAACCAGTACCGGTATGGTTCATCGGATCGTGGTGGAATACTGTATCAACTAATCCTCCTGTACGGCGGACTATGGGCACGCAACCATAGCGCAAAGCCAGCATTTGGCTGATCCCGCAAGGTTCAAAACGGCTAGGCATTAAGAAAGCATCAGATCCGGCGTAAATGCGACGAGCCAGCGCATCGTTGTAAAGTAGATAAGTTTTCATACGTCCGGGGAAGCGGGATGCTAATTGCCATAGTTGGCTTTCGTAGTAGCGATCGCCAGTCCCCAATACTATAAACTGGGCATCGGTATACGACATGAACCGATCTAAAATATTCAGCACCAAATCGATGCCTTTTTGTTCTACCAACCGCGTTACCATACCAATCAAAAAGGCATTGGAGTTAACTTCTAATCCCACTTCTTCTTGCAAAGCAATTTTATTAGCTCTGCGTTTTTCCAGGGTATCGGCGGTGAAGTTTTGGGCTATGTATTTATCTGTTGCTGGATCGTAAACTTCTGTATCGATGCCATTCAGAATTCCTGATAGCTTACCGCTAATAAAGGACATCAATCCTTCTAGCTGTTCGCCGTAGGCGGGAGTCTTGATTTGTTGGGCATAAGTCGGGGAAACCGTAGTCACCCTATCAGCATACTGCACAGCAGCTGCCATTGTGTTGTGTCCTTGCATATACCAAGGACACCAAGTAATTTTTTCCAAATACCAACGCCACGGTCCCTGATAAGCCAGGTTATGAATGGTAAAAACGCTAGTGATATCAGGAGACTGATGCATCCAGACAGGAATCATGCCTGTGTGCCAGTCGTGACAGTGGACAATTTCCGGCTTCCAGTAATTCCAGCAAAACTCGGCTGCACCATTGGCAAACAATGTGAACCGCCAATGTTCATCTTCTCCAGAGTAAATGTGGCGACCCCAAAAAGCCGGATGTCCGAATAAGTACAAGGGAACATCAGTACCAGGCAGAATCGTTTCGTAAACATTAAAGTCCTGAAACATTGCATATCCCTGCCAAATCCAGTCTTTGGGAATTTCCATTTTGTCTGGCAGGAAGCCGTAGTAAGGCAGGAAAATCCGTACATCATGTCCCATTTTTCTCAGGACCTTCGGTAATGCTCCGACTACATCACCCATTCCACCAACTTTTGCAACTGGAGCTGCTTCTGCTGCCACAAAAAGAATCCGCATGGTAATTTATGTTTCCCGACCTACCTATGTGTTCAATGTTTCTCTGCAAAACCGCCAAGCGCAAAGCATCGCCTCTGGTGACCTGCCGAGCAACTGCAATCTTCCTTAAAATATCATCACATTTGCTGGCAGCAAATCTCAAGAACCACGCTGGATTTCGGCAAAGATTTGATCCAAAATTTCCTGTGCTCCTTGTTGGCGTAAGCGCTGTGCTAGCTCTGTACCCAGCTTTTCAGCATCTTTGGCAGAGCCTGCGATCGTATCTTTGACGAGTTTTTGACCATCCACGCTGGCAACTATCCCCGTTAAAGTTAAAATATTATTATTTATTTCAGTATTAACACCGATGGGGACTTGACAGCCACCTTCTAGATCCCTCAAAAAAGCGCGTTCTGCCAAACAGCGATCGCGTGTTTCGGGATGTTCGACTGCTTTGAGGAGGGATATCAATTCTGTATCTTCGGCACGGCATTCAATACCTAATGCGCCTTGTCCGACGGCGTGTAAGCAAACTTCTTTGGGGAGAACTTGATGAATGCGATCGACCATTTCCAAACGCTGCAACCCAGCTACAGCCAAAATCAAAGCATCGTACTCACCCGCATCTAGCTTTGCCATGCGCGTGTTTAAATTGCCACGCACATCTTTAAAGGTAAAGTGGGGGAAGTGGTGCCGCAATTGTGCCAGTCGGCGCAGGGATGATGTACCAATTACTGCACCTGCTGGTAGGGTATCGATTTGCTTGTCTTTGTGCTTTTCATGCACCACTAAAGCATCTGCTGGATTTTCCCGTTCTGTAATAGCTG
>JANZYY010000135.1 GCA_026419705.1 Fischerella sp. | reverse complement strand
AGATGTGTATAAGAGACAGAGGCTTACCTGGTCTGTTTTAAGGTAGTCAAGCAGCTTTTCTATGTAATGTTCGGGATTGTAGGTATAAAATGTCGTAAATATTGCACAAAATACCGTGAACTTCTGTCCTGGAGGGAGCCAGCCTGTGGGGAGCTATAGGGCTAACTCTAACCCAAGTAAAAGCTGCTAAGAACTGGGAAAAAGCCCACTACAACCCAGACTTCCGCAAACAACTAGGCTTACCACCAGAAACCTCAGTAAACCAAAAAGTTTTCTCCGAAGGGCGATCGCTAATAACCCTAAGTGAGTCATGAGAAAACACTATATTTATTCACAGTAAGTCAAAAATTTAAAAATCAAATATATACAAAGGCATCTCGACGCGAACTGATTATTAAGTATTTATTCTGACTGCATCTTTGGGTTGGATAGAAAAATATAATAGGAATAAGAATGGAATAGGAATAAGAATAGGAATAGGAAGCACCTCAATAACATTCGCCAACAGCATCATTCATTCATGGGGTTATTCTGAATAGTGAATACTGAATTCTGACTCATTTTCATCAGGACTTGAGCAACCAAAAGGTAGGCGCAATGATAGGGAAAGTGTTACGAAGTGTCAACACTACTTTTTGGAATGCGTTGAAGATTGTTTAAAAAAAGTCTCTAAATTTGTCAGCCATGTAAATACGAAGATTTGGTTAAAGAAGCTCAAAATACGATGTCTTGAACAGACAGGTTGAACAACAATTTAAAGGTTAATTGGTACTTTGAATTCTACTTACCAGAACAGGTTTTTTGAGAATTCATAAGCGAATGTCAAATATTTCTCATGGCTTGTTGCTTTATAGGCCAGATTGTAGATAAGACTTTAACTAATAAAAGAGAAAAGAAGGTGTAAGAAAGTGCTCAACAAATTAGGAGGAAACCATCTCACAAAGAATTTTGTTAAAACTATCCTTGGTATCACAATAGCTTTAGGATTCTTTGGAATCGGAGCAAAAGCCCATGCTTGGCAGCAGGTTGATAATGCAAAGATTGATTATAGATTATGGTTGTTTTGAAAATACTTGCACTTTAACTATTGATCGAGATCATCCCTTTACACGATACGATCCTGCTAGAAACTTAGGGACTGAAAACTGTCTAAAAAGAACATTTGCATGGGATGCCAACAAAAAGCTTCAAATATTGAGGCTAGTTGAAAAAGCCTACAGTGAAGATAGGCTAGTTCGAATTCGATATTCTGAGTATCGTTGCTATGATGCTAGTCAAGAAGGCGGCGATCAATATATGGAGCTTGGAAGTATTTGGCTCAGGAGATAAGGTATAATAACTGCACGTGAGTTCGACGGCTATAAAAGCGCAAAAAGCTTGCAAGATAGGAATAAGAGAAAATTTTTTTAGTTTGTTGAACTTACGTTATACCGACTCAATAAATGCAACACATCCTGATGACCAGACGCGCATAGCGCATCTCTACAATGCCTAATTTTTCTGAACAAAAAAGCCGCTAGAGAGGGTGGGTATAGGACAGTTGTGTTATTTCCCAATACAAAATCGACTAAAAATCCGGTCAAGCACAGATTCTGTGACTTCTTCTCCCGTAATTTCCCCTAAAGCATGAATTGCGCTCCGCAGGTCAATTGTCCAAAAATCAAGAGGTAATTGCTGGGCAATCGTTGCTTGTACTTGTTCTAGTGAAGTTTTCGTTTTTACTAGTGCGGCGGCTTGTCTTTGATTAATAGCAAAATCTAGATCGGCAGCTTGTATTTTCCCTGTTTGGACCTGTTCTAAAATTGCTGTTTCTAAAGCATCAATGCCTTGATTTTGGGGGGCTACTGTTTTTACAACTTGGTTGATCTCTGAGGGATACTCTACCACTTCTGCTGAGGCGAGGTCGATTTTGTTAATAACCAAAATTAAGGGACGATGTTTTACGTGTTCGTAAATTTCTTGGTCAGCTGCTGTCCAGCCAGCTGAGGCGTCGATGGTTAACAATACTAAATCAGCGGTGCTAGCAGCATGTCGGGAACGCTCAACACCGATTTTTTCCACTTGGTCTTCTGTTTCCCGAATGCCTGCTGTATCCAGCACCTGGACGGGAATTCCACCTACTACTAACTGCGATTCCACGACATCACGGGTTGTACCGGGCAAATCTGTGACAATAGCACGATCGCTCCGACTCCACGCATTCAACAAACTTGATTTTCCTACATTCGGACGTCCGACAATCGCTACTTTTAATCCAGTACGCAACAGTTCGCCTTTATCGGCTGTTGCCAGCAGTTTGGTAATTTCTGCGGAAATTCTTTCAATTTCTGATATGATTGCTTTATCATCCAGCGGAGGTAAGTCTTCCTCAAAATCAATCCGCGCTTCAATTTCTGCCAAGATATCCAAACATTGAGCGCGTAATTGCCGAATCGGATGAGCTAACTTTCCTTGCAAACCAGCTAAAGCAGTCTGTGCAGCTTGCGGCGATCGCGCTCCCACTAAATCAGCAATACTTTCGGCTTGTGTTAAATCTAGTCTGCCATTTAAAAATGCTCGCAGGGTAAATCCCCCCGTTTGAGCTAGCCTGGCCCCGTTTTCCAGGCATAGTTGCAGCACTTGCTGTACCGCCATAATTCCCCCGTGGCAATGAAATTCTACAACATCTTCACGGGTGTAGGAACGCGGTGCTTTCATAATCAAAAGCAGTGCTTCATCCACGACTTGTTGAGTTTGGGGATGGCGGATATAACCGTAGAGAATGCGATGACTTTCCCAAACTTGCCGCCCAGGCGCATGGAAAAGAGTTTTGGCTATGTGCATTGCTTCTGAACCGGATACGCGCACAATCCCAATGCTACCCTGTTGGGGAACAATAGCAGTGGCGATCGCAGCGATGGTTCCAGTGGTGGCAAAAGTTTCTGACATTAGCGCCCTTTTCAGGAATAGATTCAATCTATTGTCAATTGTAGAGATTGAGATCTGAGATTTTAGAAATGTAACATCTAAGGTTTGAAAAGACGGTCACAAGGTTAAGATTTATTAGAAGTACTGAAGTATTTTTGCTTAGCAGCAAGAATGACCGTAAGTCAGTCCTCACAATCAGAGCATAGGAGGTCAGCGTGGAAGAGGGAAAAGAAAATAATCCCCAAACCAGCGACAAAGAGCGCACTGCGAATGAACAATATTATGTCGAGGAAGCATCAAAGTTCATCCAGGAGACTTCGCTAGAAAAAATGCATGAAATAGCTGAAGCAGCACGACTCAAAAAACTCATGGAACCGCCGAAATGGGTATTTCCAGAAGATTCATAACTGCTTCGCAAAGTCCAGAGTCAAAAGTCAAGAGTCAAGTGTTTTGAACTCTGGACTCCGTTAATAGTTTCAGATTTCTATCGGTATGTTTGGTGTTCTAATTGCGATTCTACAGGTGTAATATAAAATTCACAATGTTAAACAGTATCTGGATCGATACCTAATTCTCGTAGTTTTGCTGCCAAGCGATCGCTTTTTTGTTTCTCCTGTTCAGCACGCTGCATCTGTTGTTCAGCACGTTGCATTTCTTGTTCCGCAACTTCTTCCGGTGTTGGAACTAGTTGTCCTTCCGGTGTAAAAAAGCGTAATTCTCCTTGATATACTCCTAAGTATAAATTTAGTTGCTGACTCCACAACCAGCCTTGGGGATTGGGTTCGAGGGATTGATAACTACCACCAACTAAGACAAACCCAGCAAATTCTAAATTATTTGGGTCAAACCAGAAGTATTCTGGTGTGCGAAAGACGTCTTGATATATTTGTTTTTTCAAACCTTTATCAGTCACTGCTGTGGAATTGGAGAGTAATTCTACAATTACATTCGGATACTTGCCGTCTTCTTCCCAGACAACCCAACTTTTACGCGGTTTGCGTTCAGTTCCTAGTACCACAAAAAAATCAGGCCCTCGGAAATCAGAAGACTTGCGTTGATGTGGACTGTCATAGATAGTGAGATTACCTGCTGCAAAAAAGTCATTGCGGTTTCGCCACCACCACTCCAAGCATTTTAACAACAGCAGCATTTGCTGCAAATGTAAGTAAGTTTCCAACGGCGGTTCGTCACCATACAAATCACCAGGAGGAAATATAACATCTTCTGGGGTTTCAAAATCTTTGGCGACGGACATAGCTACAAGTTTTTAGGTGCTATAAATTTAGCGTAGCAGTTGCAGCAGTTGCGATCGCTGATATCTTCAAACCGATGGCGCTGATAAGTGAATTACCAATTAACAATTACCCATTACCCATTACCGATCTCAACGGATAGTATCAGTGTTCAAGCAGACATGACGATATTAAACTATCTGCCAGATTTTAATTGTTTTATCGGAACTACCACTAGCGATAAACTGACCATCAGAACTAGCAGCAATAGCATTCACTGTCCCTGAATGTCCTGTAAGGGTTTGCAGTAATTCCCCAGTATGCAAGCACCAAACCTTGATAGTTTGATCGGTACTACCGCTAAACAGAGTTTGTCCATCTGGACTAATGGCAAGTGATTTCACATCATCTGCATGGCCGGTGAAGGTATGCACGATTTTTCCGCTCTCGAGTTCCCAGGCCTTAATAGTTTTGTCAGCACTACCGCTAAACAGAAGTTTTCCATCTGGACTGATGACAACCGAGTATACTTCACCCGTGTGTCCGTTGAGAGTGCGTAAGGGTTCTCCTGTGCGTGGATTCCACAACCTAATTTTTTTGTCACTGCTAGCACTGGCAAGAATTTGACTATCAGGACTGATAGCAGCCGCGTGAACTACAGAAGAATGCCAAAGGGTACAAATGCGATCGCCTTTGTGTAGATTCCAAATTTTGATTTTACTGCTGCCACTGGCGAGAATCGTGCCATCTGGACTGATGACTACACAGTTAACTGGTTTTTGATGTCCCAACAGTGTATGTAGTAATTTGCCAGTGGCAAGATGCCAAACTTTAACATTACTTTTAGGGTGTTGGCAACTGCCAACGGCAAGGAAATTACCATCGGGACTAATAGCAACCGATGAAACTTCTCCTAGATGATCTTTGAGGGTACGGATTGCTTTACCAGTTTTCAAATTCCATACTTTGATGGTTTTGTCTGCACATCCGCTGACTAAAACCTCTCCATCCGGACTAATAGCGATGGATGTAATTTTGCCTGCATGTCCAGTGAGGGTGTGGTTAATATAAATATTTTCTGCTGGGCGTGCGCGTTTGAAGTTGGCGATCGCATCCAAAATTTCCTCTACTTCGCTGATACCCTGAGTATCGCCGACTGTCGCAAAATATTCTTTTAACTTTTGGAAATATTTGACGTCTTCTGTTGTTGCGGCTGTTCGCATCACCTCAAGTGGGTTACTTGCTTGCACTTGCGGTACTTTATGCAGTTCTAACCACGTGTGAATTGAATATTTGACTTGTTCTTCAGCCAAGGAGCGATCGCTCAGGTGGGATAAACTCTGGCCTAATTGCAAAGCCAACTCAGGAATCCAATAACGATGTTCTGCTTCCAGAGCTTGGTAGACTTGTTTGTACCCTGAGGCGATTGCTTCTAGCGATCGCAAATCAATAGAACTCTTCAGCAAACTCGGTAGTAAATCTGGTAGCAGGGGAGGTACATCATAATGAACCAAGTGGTAAACATCTGCTATCCAGCCAGCAACTAAACAGTGACAGGTAATTAAAACTTGACAAAGTTGTTCTAAGTCCTGACGATTGATTTGGTATTGTAAGGACAATTTACTAATATCAACACCCTTGGCTTTCCATTTTTCTTCTTTTTCCAATGTTGCCAAATTGATCGCATTATCTCTACCTATATCATTTATTTCTTCTAAATTTTCTCCTAGGGCAACGAGCTGATCTCTAATGGTTTTCCATTCCAAGGCACGCTTTTTTGCTGACTGCTCGACAATTTCTCGGTAAGGAAGCTGAGAGATTGTTTTATAGTAATAATGTTCTTGCCCTAGTCCCCAATAACCAATCCGAAAATTTAAGTAATCTCCATCAGCTTCTGACTCTAGAATCAAAATAGGCTCCGTTTTCAACATTCCAAACAGAGCCTTGATGCTTGATTCACTGTGAAAACGTTTGCTATCCCAGGCTCCAGCTAAAAATTCTGTCGGTCTAATCGGACTTTGTAAAGAGTAATGTTTCCCGAGAAAATCTCGCAGTCCTTCAGCTAACATTAACTCTACGTCAGTTACGGCTTCTTCTTGTCGAGCGTCAAATTTATCAAATACCACTTTCGGTGGAGCTAGTAAAATTTTGAGAGGTTTGCGTTCACGATTAGTATCAGATTCTAAGATTTGCGAAGGATATAAGCGTAAAGGCCAGCTATCAAAAAGTTTATTTACTTCTGGAACCTTCAACGCTGTCTCTTGTTCTTGGGTCGCTATTTGTAATCGTGTCTGATGGTAATAAACTGCCAACTGCTGTTCTTCTATTTTTTCTCGGTCAGACCCTCCCAAATAACTAAACTTTTGACTAGCAGTGTTTACAGTTTGGAGGAATTCTTGAATTTTGCTCGGATACTCGTTTTTATTTGCATCGGGACGTGCATCATTACTTTTGTGCACTAAACTTGCAATTACAGGCGCAAATTCTAGTACTAGTTGAAGTAGTAACCTTAAGCCTTGCTCCATACAGAGTTGTTTGCTAAATAAATAACCTCAACACTTTCAGTGCCAGCACAGCCACAGCTCACTTTTATGAACCTCTTGTATCTGTTGGAAAAAAGGCTTTGTAAATAAAATCCCTCTTCCCTTTAATTTTGTTCCTTTCCTCCAACTGAAAGTCCACCACATGCTGCTCCTACTGCTTAACTACATATAAGTTCCGATAATGATGAGGAAATCAGCAAAAAATCATTACAGATCTCGCTTATCAAAATCTTAATGTCTATTACCATCAAAATTAGCTGTAATTCTGTGAAAAATCCATGAAAACTCAAAGCTGTTTCGCGGATTGCTTTTCCCTTTGAAATGGGTCTTCTGCAAAGCCAGGAAGCTTTTGACTAGCTGAATAACTGTGGAATTTTGCTTACTCCATTCAATCAACTATACTACACCTAATTCAGTTAAAAGAGTATTAAATAACTTAGAGGATTATGGCTTTGCGAACTGCAAAAGTATTATTACTTAGCATTTATTTTTAATGCGACAAATTTTCTAGATATACACTACCTCCTATTGTTAAAAGTTTCATCCTTGTCCGATCGTGATTGATTGACTAAATCATCAAGAGTGTTTGTGTAGTGAGTTCAATATTTATTGTGTTGGCATTCAAGAGCCAGAGAAATATACCTCCCATGCAAGAGATTGTAAAAGCGAAATTTTTGAACTTCTATAGCTTGTTCTTCAATAATTTTCCGATAATTGCGATTTTGGCATAGCTTGTGAGGACTTTGTATCCATCCTGGTCTAACCTGATGTGGATATAAAATAAACTATAAATAAAGATGGTAGCTATACGTAGATAAATATAGTAAGCAGTCTAACACTATATCATCGATATCGGGTTATTCCGGTCTGCCCTAAGGAAAACTACTTAGTATTATTTTATAACTTTAAATCAGTAAATAAGGTCATAGTATGCCACCCAGTCAAAAAAAAGATGGAATCACAAGATTAAGAAAAGACGATCAAGCAAAATGATTTTCTTTCTAAACCCCTGATTTGTGAATATCCTAAAATCCTCAATTGTTAGAATTTGATTCCCAATTGTCCGTTGATTCCACGAACCGAGTTGTAACCAACACCTAAAAAAAGATTATCGCCAGCACCTACCTGAACTCCGCCAGAAACTGCAAGACCTTTATCTTCCGAATAGTAACCCAATCCCAAATAAGGTGAAACTACTGGCAAACTTAAAAATTTGAGCACATCAAAACCCGTAGCATTATCAGGACCAAATCCTAATTCAGCACCCCAGTTCAAAGCCCTTGCACCAACAGAATAGGTAACATCCCCATCTTTTCCACCAAATGAGACCCAAGGTTGTGGTATTTGTTGAGCATGGGTGCGTTGTGGAGTAAGTAGAATCAAAAAACCAAAACATGGAATTATAGTTTTGGTAATAACCGCGATCTTCACATTCTTCTCCTCAAGTCAAATACATGTATCTGCTGCGAATAGTGACGAATTTTACCCTGTCTAAGTGCCTGAAAACCGCCAGTAGATGAACAAGGGCGTGTCAAAGAATGGCCCTCGAGTTGGTTTGAGAGTATTTAGCTTCGAAGTTTGAATCAGGAATAAATTACACGGAGAAAGAAGTTAACAATAGACTGATTGACAGAAAACAGGATGGCCGGGTCTGTTGGTGCAATACTCAAAATTGACGTGACCAATCACTTGGCCAGCGTTCTACCACTACTTTAGTTTGAGTAAAAAATTCGACTGCGTGGTTACCTTGACCGTGCAAATCACCAAAAAAGCTTTCTTTCCAACCGCTAAAGGGGAAGAATGCCATCGGTGCAGCGACTCCGATGTTGATACCAATGTTACCAGCTTCTGCTTCATAACGGAACTTCCGCGCCGCCGCACCACTGGTGGTGAATAAACAAGCCATGTTGCCATATGGATGGCTGTTGACGATCGCGATCGCATCATCAATACTATTCACATGAATCAGGCTGAGTACTGGTCCAAAGATTTCTGTTTGAGCAATTTCACTGGCTGGATCGACATTTTGCAAAATGGTTGGACAGATAAAATGGCCTTGTTCGCAACCAGGAATTTTTGGTTGTCGCCCATCTACCAACAACGTTGCACCATTTTCTGTCCCTTTTTGAATTAAACCTTCAATCCGGGCCTTGCTTGCAGCAGTAATTACCGGTCCCATTTCTACACCTGGGTCTAAACCATTACCTACGATCCGCGTTTTAGCAGTTTCGGCGATCGCTTCTGTAAATGTATGTCGTGCTTCTGCGACTGTGATGGCAATTGAAGCTGCTAAACAACGTTGTCCAGCGCAACCAAAAGCGCTATCAGCCGCAATACGCCTAGTCATTTCCATGTCTGCATCTGGTAAAATAATAATTGGATTTTTTGCACCACCTTGGCATTGTACGCGTTTTCCATTTGCTGCTGCTCGACTGTAAATATACTTAGCTACTGGTGTAGAACCGACAAAGCTAATGGCTCGAATTTTAGGGTGATCTAGAATTGCGTCTACAGTTGCTTTCGCGCCGTTAACTAGATTTACCACACCTTTGGGTAGCCCAGTTTTTTCTAGTAACTGGAAGATTTTCTGCATTGTCAACGGTACTTTTTCCGATGGTTTGACGATGTAGGTATTACCGCAAGCAAGAGCATAAGGCATAAACCACAATGGAATCATTCCTGGAAAATTAAAGGGGCTAATGACTGCACAGACTCCTAGTGGTTGGCGAATCATGATTTCATCAATTCCCTGTGCAATATCTTCTAGGTTTGTTCCCTGCATCATCACGGGAATACCGCAAGCAACCTCGACATTTTCAATTGCACGGCGCATCTCACCTTTGGACTCAGCTAGAGTTTTTCCACATTCAAGGGTGATTGTGCGAGCTAAATCTTCAAAATGTTCTTCTAACAGGTTCTTGAGTTTAAATAAGTACTGTACTCGCTCAGTAGGTGGGGTGCGTCGCCATGTCACAAAAGCTTCAGCAGCAGCTTCGGCAGCTTGATTAACCTCAGATGTAGGTGAGAGAGGGACTTTCGCCAATATTTCTGTTGTAGCTGGGTTGAAGACGTCTATGTATTCTGTAGCAGTTGATGCACACCACCGACCATTGATGTAGTTGGGTAGTGATTCGGTTAAAAATGCCATATGCGTACCCTGGGGAGAGTTTGATAAAATTTGTGTAAAAGGGTAGTAATTTAAAACGCACCAGGAGCGCGGAGTTTGGGTGTAGAATTTTGCGTATTTAGGGAGGGGTTTTTCTTTTCTGCTTTCTATTTAGATACCCAACCACCAAAAACAGCTAAGCCGTAATATTTCCAGGGTACTGCGACTGTTTCAAATCCAGCTTGAGATAGCATGTTGAAATGGGCTTCTAAGGTAGCTAGTCGATCTTGGCTAGAGTATCCGTAATTTGTGCTTGTTCCAACTTTATTACGAATCTCTGCTAAGGTAGTTCCCTGTTGGATTGCCCATTCTTCTCGGATTGTCTGGTAAATTTCTGCTAAAGCTCGTGATTCTGGCTCGATCGGGTCTGCATTCCAAAAACAGCCGTCTTGATGCAAACTTTTACGAATTTGCCGAAATAGCTTTAGCTTCATTTCATCGCTGAGATGGTGAATTGCTAAGGACGATACGCAAGCATCGAATTTCTCACTTATACCAAATTTTTCTGGATTGTTAGCCCACTCGCCAAAGTCTGCTTCAATAGCAGTCCAGCGTGTTTGATATTTAGTTTGAGTAATTTTAGCTTGGGCAAATTGCAGCATGCGTGGTGAATAATCTAAAGCTATCACTTGAGCATTTGGGCAACGCTTGAGTATTTTGAGACTAAGTTCACCCGTACCGCAGCCTAGTTC